>DATAPS010000164.1:0-13057 GCA_036265085.1 Acetobacteraceae bacterium
GCCCCGGGCGGCCCGGCGCAGGCGTGCTCGATGCCGCTGGCGTGGGCGCCGCCGGACGCGTCGACCCCGGCGCTACGGCTGGCGCCTGTGCAGGGGCCGGCGGGGGTGGCGCCAGGGTTCCGCCGGTCGGGTCGGTCAGCAGCGATACCTTGGTGAACCCGCCCTGGATGATCGTCGACATCACCTCGAGCATGTGGCCGTAGGAGTTGCCCTTGTCGCCTCGCACGAAAATGCGGCGGTCCTTCTGATCCTTGGCGATCGCCTGCAACTTGGCGACGAGGTCCGTCAGAGCGACTTGCTGATCCTGCAAATAGACGACGCCGTCGGCGTTGACCGAGACGTTGAGCGGTTCGCTGTCCTGATTGACCGGGTTCGCGGTCACCTTCGGCAAATCGACGTTCACAGCCGTGCTCATCAGCGGCGCGGTCACCATGAAGATGATGAGCAGCACCAGCATCACATCGACGAGTGGAGTCACGTTGATCTCGGACAGCGGCCGATAACGCTGTCCGGGAACCGCGCCGCGGCGTCCAAGGAAGGGGCCGGCCATTCAGGCGCGCTCCTCGCTCTGGCGGGACAGGATAGCGCCGAACTCAGTGCCGAACCCTTCGAGGCGGGCGGCGAACCGCGCGAGGTCGGTGCTGATCTTGTTGTAGAACACCACCGCCGGAATCGCCGCGACCAAGCCGATTGCGGTCGCAAACAGCGCTTCCGCGATGCCCGGCGCGACCACGCCGAGATTCGTGTTGTGCATGGCCGCGATCGCCGAGAAGCTACGGATGATGCCCCAGACTGTGCCAAACAGGCCGACGAACGTGGCGGTCGAGCCTACGGAGGCGAGAAAGATCATCCACCGCTCCATGCGCTCCATTTCGCGCTGAATCGTCACGGTCATCGCCCGCTCGACACGATCGCGCACGCCGCTACGGGTGACATCCGCACCCGCAACGCGCGCGCTGCGCCGCCACTCCGACATCGCGGCCCCGAACACCGCGGCCATCGGATGCGTGGGCTTCGCACCTTCCTCGTCGTACAGCTCGTCGAGGCTGCCACCCGACCAGAACCGGTCCTCGAAGGCATCGGCCGCCTTCTGGGCGCGGCGCATGCTGGTGAACTTTTCGAACACGATCGCCCATACCCAGACGCTCGCCCCGAGCAGGCCGAGAATCACGAGCTTGACGACAATGTCCGCCTGCAAGAACAGGCCGAGGATCGTGAGATCGCCGCCCGGCGCCCCCAGATTCACGGCATCCACCGCACCATTCACTCGAATGCTCCCTTATTCCTGCAACAATCTCGCGAGCGCGTCCCGCCAGCGCGGCGGAATACGTGCTGGCCTGCCGTCCGCCAGCCTGATGCACGCCAGATCGATGCGCAGTTCGGCCAGCGCCGTCTCCGGCGCGTCGGCGTGCAAAATCGACTGATCCAGGATCACCTGCGCAGCCCGTAGGGAATGCGGCCGAGTCAGGACAATCAACGAATCGTCAACGCGCGCGGGAGCCAGATAGTCCAATTCGGCGCGATGCACCACGAAGATGAGTCCCGCCTCAGTCGTCATCTCCGCATGCGGCGCCCCAGCGTCGCGCATCGCTTCGGTCCGCGCGCGCTCCGCGAACTTCAAATAGTTGGCGTGATACACGACGCCCCCTGCGTCGGTGTCGTCGTAGTACACCCGCAGACGGTAGTGATGCGCGGCATCGCGCAGCGTGACGACCGGATGACGCTTCATTCACTCATCGCTCGGGAGCAGGTCGAGCATCGGCTGCGCACCCGCCGGCGGCATCAGGCCGAGATGCCGCCAACCCGGCTCGCCCAGCACCCGCCCACGACTGGTCCGCAGCACGAGGCCCTCCTGGATCAGATACGGCTCGATCACGTCCTCCAGAGTATCCCGTGCCTCCGCCAGCGCCGCCGCGAGCGTCTCTACACCCACCGGGCCACCGCCGTGATGCTCGGCGATGCGGCGCAGATAGCGCCGGTCCATCGCGTCCAGACCGATGCGGTCGACCTCCAGCCGCAGCAGCGCCGCGTCCGCCGTCGCCCGGTCCACCGGATCGTCGCCCGCGACATGGGCGAAATCCCGCACCCGCCGCAGCAACCGCCCGGCGATCCTGGGCGTGCCGCGGGACCGGCGAGCGATTTCCTCCGCGCCATCGGAGGTCAGCGCGAAGCCGAGCTTCTCCGCCCCGCGCGAGACGATCCGCCGCAGCTCTTCCGGCGTATAGAAAATCAGCCGCAGCGGGATGCCGAACCGGTCGCGGAGCGGCGTCGCTAGCAGCCCCGCCCGGGTCGTCGCGCCGACCAGGGTGAACGGGGAGAGATCGATCCGTACACTCCGCGCCGCCGGTCCCTCACCGATGATAAGGTCGAGTGCGAAATCCTCCATCGCCGGATAGAGAACCTCCTCAATCGCCGGCTGGAGCCGATGGATTTCGTCAATGAAGAGTACGTCGCGCGGCTGAAGGTTAGTGAGGATCGCCGCAAGATCGCCCGCGCGCTGGATCACCGGGCCCGAGGTCGCGCGGAAGCCCACGCCCAACTCGCGGGCGATGATCTGCGCAAGCGTCGTCTTCCCTAGGCCCGGCGGCCCGTGCAGCAGCACGTGATCCAGCGCCTCGCCCCGCGACCGCGCCGCCTGGATGAATATCGCCAGATTCTCGCGGCTCGCCTTCTGCCCAACGAACTCGTCGAGCATCTGCGGACGCAAGCTCGCCTCCGCCGCATCCTCCTCCGCCCGCACCGCGGACAGCGCCCGTTCGCTCACCGGGCAAGCTCCTTCAAACCGTCACGGATCACCGCATCGAGCGACGCGTCATCCCCGAGCCGCTCCAGCGCCTTCGCGATCGCCCCCTGGGCCTCCGACCGCCGATATCCCAGATTGGCCAGGGCCGAGAGCGCATCCCCCGCGACACCCACCGGCGGCGAGGCCGCGACCGCCACGCCGCCACCCGTCGGCATCGCCCCTGCCTTCTCCCGCAGCTCCGTCGCCAGCCGCACCGCCAGCCGCGGCCCCACGCCCTGCGCGCGCGACAGCATCGCCCGGTCACCCGCCTGGATCGCCGCCACGAGCTCATCCGGCGAGAGCGCCGAGAGGATTGCGAGCGCCACCTTCGCGCCCACCCCCTGCACCGTCGTCAGCAGCCGGAACCACTCCCGCTCCGCCGTGTCGGCGAAGCCGTAGAGCGCGATCGCGTCCTCCCGCACCTGAGTCTCAATCAGCACCGTCGAGACTGCCGGTGCCGCAGGCAGCGCCGCGAGCGTGCGCGTGGATGCCTGCACCAGATATCCCACCCCGCCCACGTCGACGACGCAGCGGTCGTGCTCAAGCCCCAAGACCACTCCGGTAAGACGCGCGATCATCGCGGCCCGGCCGCCATGAGGCAGTCGGTTAACCAATTGCGGCTAAGGGAGCACCGGACGAAAGACGACATGACGAAAATCGACGCAGTCGAGTGCCGCCGAATCACCTTCCGGATCACCGATTTCGCGGCCGCTCTCGCGGTTCCGGAGATGGGCGGCATGGTGCGCGTGAATGCCGCAGCGCCGCTCGAGATCGCGGCGGATTCCGACGCGCGGGTGGTCAGGGTCCGCTCCGCCGCTGCGCCCGACCGCACAGCAGCGATTGTGCTCGACGACGTGACCGTCTGCGCGCTTCTCATACGCCTCTGTATGCTCCTGGCCATCCCGGTCCCGCGCCGCGCGCTCAAGAGCGTGGAGTTCGGGCCCGACGCACTGACCCTTCTGCTGGAGCTGACGACCTGGAAGACGCTCATGTCCGCAGGCTCGCGGCCATAATCCGATGCAGGCTCGACCGGTGGTGCGCATGGCAGATCGCGACCGCCAGCGCATCCGCCGCATCCGCGCGGCGCAACACCGCCCCCGGCAGCAGGCGCCGCACCATCATCTGCACCTGCTGCTTCTCCGCATTTCCAGTCCCGACCACGGCGCTCTTCACCGCCTTCGCCGCATATTCCGCAACCGGGATCCCCGCGAGCGCCGGCGCCAGCAGCGCAACGCCGCGCGCGTAGCCGAGCTTTAGCGTCGCCGTCCCGTTGCGGTTGACGTAGGTCTCCTCCACCGCCGCCTCGTCGGGTCGGTGCAGTGCCAGCAGCGCCGTCAGCGCCTCATGCAACGCGCGCAGCCGCTCCGGAACGCTCGCATCTGCGTCCGTCGCGATCACCCCGTCGGCGACATGGCGCAGCCGGTTGCCGCTCGCCTCGACGATGCCCCAGCCGGTGAAACGCAGGCCAGGATCGACGCCAAGGAGTCGGACCGGGGCGCCCGCGGTCACGCAGAGATCTTCTGGAGGACCGATTCCGGAATGTCGAAATTGGCGTAGACGTTCTGTACGTCGTCGTTCTCGTCCAGCACGTCGATCAGCTTTAGCACAGCCGCGGCTCGTTCCTCGTCGAGCGTCACCGAGGTCGTCGGCCGCCAGTCAAGTTTCGCCTCCTCTGGTGCGCCGAAACGGGCTTCGAGGGCATCGCGCACCGCGAAGAAGCTGTCCACGGACGTCGTCACCTCGTGCCCCTCCGGCCCGCTCTCGACATCGTCCGCCCCCGCTTCTATCGCCGCCTCCAGCACCTCGTCCTCGCTCGCAGCCGACCGGGGATAGCGGATCGCGCCGAGCCGCGAGAACATAAAAGAAACGGAATTCGTCTCCCCCATGGCCCCGCCGTATTTAGAAAAGGCGGCGCGGACGTCGGATGCGGTGCGATTGCGGTTGTCGGTCAGCGCCTCGACGATGATCGCGACGCCCGCCGGGCCGTAGCCCTCGTAGCGGACGTCGCTGTAGTCCTCGCCAGCGCCCGCGCCGGCCGCCTTCTTGATGGCGCGGTCGACTGTGTCCTTCGGCATGTTCGTCTCGCGTGCCGCCGCGATCGCCGCGCGCAGCCGCGGGTTGGAGGCGGGCTCCGGGATGCCGCTACGGGCGGCCACCGTGATCTCGCGGATCACGCGGGCGAAGGCGCGGGCGCGCTTGGCGTCCTGCGCGCCTTTGCGGTGCATGATATTCTTGAATTGGGAATGTCCGGCCATGGGTCAGTGGTTAGTGGTCAGGTAGGGTGCGATCTACACCGCCGGCATCGCGGCGGACAAACGGCCGCCTTGCCGGATTGGGTGGACGGCGTGGGCGAGGCCGGTCGCGTCGTCGGTTTCGACGAGGAGCCCGCAGATCGTCGTCTCGCCCTCGGCAGGGTTGAGCCGCTCGCCCGGCATCTTCTTCCAGAACCGCGTCCCCGCGATATCCTTACGCATGCCGATTACGCTGTCGTAGTCGCCACACATCCCCGCGTCGCTCTGATAGGCGGTGCCGCCCGGCAGGATCATGTGGTCGGCCGTCGGCACGTGGGTGTGGGTTCCGACAATCAGGCTCACCTGGCCGTCGAACGAATGGGCGAACGCCATCTTCTCGCTGGTCGCCTCGCCGTGGAAATCGACCACGATGCCGGCGACGCTGGCGCCGAGTTTGTAGCGCGCGAGCTCCTGCGCCGTGCCGCGGAAGGGATCATCGAGCGCATCCATGAACAGCCGGCCCATGACGTTCAGCACCACCACGCGCCGGCCGTCAGGGAGTGCCACCGTCGCGCTCCCGGCGCCCGGCGTGCCGGGCGGAAAGTTAAGCGGGCGGATCAGGCGGGGCGTCTCGGCGATGTAGGGGACGATCTCCTTGCGATCCCAGGCGTGGTTTCCAAGCGTCAGCACATCGGCGCCGGCAGCGAATAGGTCGCGCGCCATCTCGGGTGCGAGGCCGAAGCCGTGCGATGCATTCTCCGCGTTCACAACAGTCACATCGACCCGTAGATCGCGGCGGAGCTTAGGTAACGCGGCGCCGACCGTGTCGCGGCCGGTGCGGCCGACGATGTCGCCGAGAAAGAGGATGCGCATTTGCTTGATCTATCGCTTCAGAGTTGGAAGCGCCAAACTCCCGCCTCGCCACTCACCGAGTCCGCACAATCCCCCGCTCGGTCGCCACCGCATCGAGCCGCACGTCGCCCGGGCCGGTCGGAACCTCCGGCACCTCCTGCGCCGCAAACGCACAGCCGATCGCCGTCGCTCCCGGCAGCAGCGGCAACGTGCGGTCGTAATAGCCACCGCCGTAGCCGAGCCGCCCGCCGCGCCGATCGAACGCCAGCAACGGTACCAACACCCAATCGGGCCGGCATTCCCGCCCGGTCGGACGAAGCGTGCCGAACCGCTCCGGAACAAGCTCCGCCCCGGGCGCCCACGCCCGGAAAATCAGAGGCCGCCCTCGCGGCTGCGTCTCCGGCAACGCAATCACGTGGCCGTGCCCATGGAGCCCCTCCAGCAACGGCCGGATGTCAATCTCACCGGCAAGCGGCCAGAACCCACCGACCGTCGCGCCCAGAGGCGGCGGGCACTCGACCAGCACGTGCCGCGCCAGATCGGTGCCCCAGCTCGGGTGGCACGCGGCGCGCACGGTCATCGCCTGGGCGCGCATCGCGCGCTTGGCGGCGATCAGACCTGGATCGGCAGAAAGCAAGTGCGGAGCCACCCTGGCCGTTGGCGTCTCACCCTCCCAAGGCCTGCGTGAGCAGGTGGGCGCCGGGTACTATGACCAAGATCATAGCAGAGCCCGCTCCCGAGAGGATGCTTATCGGCCCTGGGGATGAATTGCCTGACGCACCGGGCAGCCCCGCTCGACGAAACCTAGGGATGCTCAAGGTCGGCTGCAATCTGCTCCGCGCGCACGGCGAGCCGATTGAGCTTGCGCGTGACCTCCCGGGTCGGCTTCGCCGCACCTTCGGCGGATGAGGGTGCCGCCGCACGCGCCGCATCGAGCTCGAGCCGGAGATCGTGCAGCTCGTCCGCCATCAGAAGGGACGCAAGTACCAGCAGTTGCGCCTCGCCGGTGATGCCGCCGAGCGCCTTGATGCTTTCGATGCGGCTGTCGACCTGCTGGGCCATCGCCAGCAAATGCTGTTCCTGCCCATCTTCGCACCCGACATTGTAGACGAATCCGTTAATCCTGACACTGACCTGAGCCACCGCTCGCCTCCCTCGGTTGCATCGGACGTGCCCTGTTTATGACCCTTCGCCATGGAGTCGAAACACGCCCCGCGCACGCCGAGCGGGACTACCCGGCGGTTGATGACAACGCAGCGCGCAATCTCGCGATCATCGCGTCGATCCGAGATGCCATCACGTCGAGCGGAACGGACGTTGCACGGCTCTCCGCCATCGCCGCCGCGCCCGGATCGCGCCGTGCCCGCGTCGCGATGCGCTCGAGTGCAAGCTCCAGTCGCGCAATGTCGTCCGACGGATCCTCGAACTCCGACATCGCGACCCTGCCTCCGCCCCACGCAGGAGTAGTCGTCGGCAGCGTGGCGATCGTCAAGTCATGATCCTTCCGCCCGCGGTCACGGTGCACGGGCGCGCGAATATCAACGCCGCGTTGAAGCCGGGATTGCCGGTGACGCTTCTGTCGGCCCGAGGCGCGGCGCTCTTCGCCGGCGTGTCGTGGTGGCGTGCGCTGATCGCGGACGGGCGCGCCGCTTTTCCGGCGACCCCCGGCACGGACATCCTCGACTGCGCCGATGCACCCGGCCGCGCGATGGCTGCACTCCGCGCAGGGCAGCGGTTGATCGTCCTCACTCCGAGCTGCCCGGCGTACGCGGCGGTCGCGGCAGCCGGCGCGGCAAACGGCGCGACCGTGCTGCCCGCGCGCCCGGCCTCGCTCGACATGGCGGCCCGCGACGCGCAACGGCGGCTTCGTGCGTGGCTCACGGCGATGACAGGCGCGCCTAGCTGAGCTAAGCCCCACGCGGATCAGCAGAAAGAGGAATGTCGGATCCCTAGCGAAACCAGTGGCGGCGGAGAGGCGCGCTGCCGGCTATACCTGATCACGCCGCCCCATTTCGACCCGGTCCCGTTCCGCGATGTGCTGGCCGCGGCCCTCGACGGGGGCGATGTCGCGGCCCTACAGCTGCGCCTGAAGGACGTGGACGATGACACGCTTCGGCGCGCGATTGACGTGCTGCGCCCGGTCGCGCAACGGCGCGGTATCGCCTTCCTGCTGAACGACCGGCCGGATCTCGCCGCTTCGCACGGCTGCGACGGCGCGCATGTAGGGCAGGACGACACGCCGGCGGCGGAAGCGCGGCTCCTGCTCGGCGAACTGACGCTCGGCGTGAGCTGCAACGCGAGTCGTGATTTGGCGCTGACGGCGGGCGAGAATGGCGCCGACTACGTGGCGTTCGGCGCGTTCTTCGAGACCGGCACGAAGGAGACCCGCTTCCGCGCGGATCCCGAGCTGCTCGCCTGGTGGTCCGAGATCATGGAACTGCCCTGCGTCGCGATCGGCGGAATTACGTCGGAGAATTGCGCGCCGCTCGTCGCGGCCGGCGCCGATTTCCTCGCGGTGATCGGCGCGGTGTGGAACCACCAGGACGGCCCGACGGCTGGTGTCCGCGCCATGAACGCTGCGATCGCCGCGGTTCCCCGCAACATCGATCGACATGTCACCGAGAGAATTCAGGATGTTGCCGCCCCTGGACCCATGCGGTCCGACTGATCGCGATGGATTCGTCGCGGGTCTCTCAGTCCTGGCGGCCATCATCCGGCCGTCGCCGTGCCATACGGTGCAAAAGCGTTCCCAATCACCCGCGTCGTGCCAACAACCCAGCTCCCGATGAGATCCCCGATCTCTCGCCGGAGCTCGGCGCCCTCATGCAGGGCAGCCTTTTCCCCTGCCCGTCGACCCCGCGGTGCCGATCATCATGGTCGGCACCGGCACCGGCGCGACGTCCCTTCCGCGCCTTTGCCGAACGCCAAGCGGCGGCCGTGCGCCGGCCGCAGGTGGTTGTTCTTCGGCGAGCGCAACCAAGCGACCGACTTCCTGTCCAACCCGGAGCTCGGGGCCTGGCGGAAGGATGGCACACTGCCCGCGGCTCGACACTGGCTTCTCGCGCGACCAGCCGGGCAAGGTCTATGACGGGGTCGTCGCGCTCGCCTGCCAAGGGCGCTGTCAGCGCGACGTTTACTAAGGGCGGGCCGCCGATGCGTCACTTTCCGGTTTTCGTGGACCTGACCGGCCGCCCCGTGCTCGTGGTCGGCGCCGGGGAACTCGCTGAACTCAAGGCCGAGCCGTTGCGGCAGGCGGGCGCGACGGTTCGCTTGCGACCGACCTTCGCCGCGGCGGATCTTGACGGGTGCTCGCTCGCGGTCGGTGCCGATGCGCCTGGGGCCGATCTGCAGGCGCTGTCCGAAACGGCCCGTGCGCGTGGCATTCCTGTGAACGTGGTGGACCGACCAGAGCTGTGCACCTTCATCATGCCTGCGATCGTCGACCGCGATCCGGTCACGATCGCAATCTCAACGGCCGGCACCTCGCCGGTGTTGGCACGGCTGCTGCGGGCCAAGATCGAGGCCGTGGTGCCGCCAGCCTTCGGCCGCCTCGCCGCGCTTGCAGGCCGGTTTTCGTCGGAAATCCGCCGCCGGGTGCCGGACATCGGCCCGCGCCGCCGGATGATTGAGCGCATACTCACCGGGCGTGTCGCGGAGCTCGTGTTCGCCAGCCGTGACGAAGCGGCGGAGGCGGCGCTGCGGGCGGAGCTGGAAACGGGCGAGCCCCGCGCCGGCATGGTGTTCCTGGTCGGCGCCGGCCCGGGCGCCGGCGATCTGTTGACGCTGCGCGCGCAACGTCTCCTCGGCGAAGCCGATGTGGTCGTTCACGACCGGCTCGTCGGTGAAGAGGTGCTCGCGATGGCCCGGCGCGACACCGAGCAAATCTTCGTCGGCAAGGCGCGCGCCAATCACTGCATGAAGCAGGAGGAGATCAACGCGCTCCTGATCCGCCTCGCGCGGGCTGGCAAGCACGTCGTGCGGTTGAAGGGCGGCGATCCGTTAGTGTTCGGCCGCGGCGGCGAGGAAGCGGAGGCGCTGGCCAGGGCCGGCGTGGATTTCGAGATCGTTCCGGGAATCACCGCCGCCTTGGCTTGCGCGGCGGATGCGAAGATCCCGCTGACGCACCGGGCGGCGAGCCGCTCCGTCACGTTGGCGACCGGCCACACGGAAACTGGCGATCTCTCGCTCGATTTCGAGGCGCTCGCGCGTCCTGGCGGCACGCTCGCGATCTACATGGGAATCGTCACCCTGCCGCGGCTCGCGTTGAAACTCGCCGAGCACGGCTTCGACGCCGCGACGCCCGCGGCGCTGATCGAGCGCGGCGGGACGCGTCATCGCCGCGTGTTGGCGGGGCGTTTCGCCGACATCGTGGCGCAGGCTCCGGACTGGAGTCACGGTCACCCGACGCTCGTGCTCATCGGCGACGTCGTGGCGCGTGGAACGGAGCGTGAGTTTCCGACAGCGGAAACGAAGCGCGGGCATGTCTGCGCGCCGATGGCCCGGTGATCCCGTCGCCTCTCCCGCCGTCGCCAGGCGCTTGGATCGACTGTGACCGGAACTCAGTTGCTCTGACCCTCTCCGGGCCAACCGGGGTCAGCGAGAGCGACTCGCTGTCGACGCGATGAATGCGTCGGTGTAAGTCTGTGCGCTGGAGTCAGTACGAGGACCGCACTGATCTGATCAAGGATCCGAATGCCGCGCATCGACCACATGAGCAAGAGCAGCACGCTTAGAGAGCACGTGGAGGCTGCAGTGCTCACCACCGCGCGCCCACCGACCGAAACCGAGGCGTCGCGGGGGGCGCTGGCGGAGTGCTTGCCACGCTTTAATGAGGCAGACTGGGCGGCACTGATTGATTCAGCGCTGTCGCAGGGAACGGCTTCCTTGCTTTGTCGGCATTTGCTCAATGTCGGTCCGGAACTCGTCCCCCGGGATGTCGGGGATGCAGCGAGCGCCTTCCTTGCCATGCGCGCGAGCGCGGCCGTGGATGCGATGACGCAGCTCGCGTCGGTGGTCGATGCGCTCTCCACTGAGGGGATTGACGCCCTGCCCTACAAGGGGCCGGTGTTGGCACTGCAGGCGTATCATGATCCGGCGATGCGGACGTACCGGGATCTCGATTTCCTGGTCCGCCAAGAGTACGTTTGGCAGGCACTCGGAGTTCTGGAGAAGCTCGGGTATCGGAGCGATGCGGTTCTAGGGCTACGGGCGAGACGCATTGCCGATTACTATCATTACAATGGGCACGATATCCTCTTTGGACGGTACGGTTTGCCGCTAGAGCCTCATTGGTCGCTTTCGCCACGCACGTTCTGCACCGAGATTGATACCGGTCAGATTTTCACCCGTGCGACCTCGGTAGAATCGCAAGGTTTCCGGTTCGCCTGTTTCTCGCCGGAGGACAGCCTGCTGGTCGCTGCGGTGCATGGCGGGAAGGAGCAATGGTCGCGGCTGATCTGGGCGGCTGATATCGCGGCCTTGCTCCACTCTCATCCTGATCTCGACTGGACAGCGGTGTTCATGCGCGCGAGCCGCACGGGGTGCCTGCGCATGACGCTCCTGGCAGCTGCGCTCTCGGGCGAATTGCTGGGCGCGCCGTTGCCGGAGGTCGTGTGCCTGAAGATTGCTGAGGATCACGCCGTCGCACGGCTGGTGGCGCAGGTCCGAGCGAATCTGTTCAGCGGGCAGGAGTCGCCGTCCGTGTTCACGCTCACGTCGTTTCGCTGGAATCTGCGGGAGCGGTTGGCCGACCGGGTCCGTTATGCCTCTCGCACCCTCTTTGCCGCCCGAGTGCCACATTTCCGCAACGTCGATTTGCCCGACCCGCTTTCGTTTATGTACCCCGCTGTTCGCTTGGCACACGACTTTGTCGCCATTCCGGTGTGGCGGGCTTTGAATCGGAAGTCCGGCTGAGCCGGTCCGTAGGCGCTGAACGGCGGTCAGTGCATCAAAGCGCTTAACAGCTGGGCGACGATGTGGTCCCAGGTGTAACTGGCCCTTACGTGATGCGGACCGGCTTCGGCGGCGTGCCGCCGCCAGATGGTCTCGGTTAGCGCCGACGTCATGAGGGCGATCAGGTGATCCAGATTGGGGTCGAGGTGACACGCGTCCTGGCCCTCGACCGCCGTGACGGCCACTTTGCTTTCAATCCGACGCGCGAATTCGTCATTGACGAAATCATCCGTCGGACCGCCGCGGGTGCAGATGATCGGAAGGCCGCAGGCTGCGGCCTCTAACACCGGGAGGTTGAAGCCTTCCGCGCGGTAGGGGGAAACGTAGACATCTGCCGCCTGGTATAGTTTGGCCATCTCGCGATGCGACATGACCTCACCGCGGTAGATGACTTTATCGGTTAGGGCGTGCTGGTCGGCGGTGGAGAGAAGATTCACCCATTGCTGGAGCCGCGCTTTGGAGCGGTAGAGCGGATCGAGGCCTTTCAGCACCAAGCGTGCGCTGGGACATGATCTCGCGGTTTGGGCGAAGGCGCGAAGGAGCAGGTCCATGCCTTTGTTTGCTGTCATGGCCCCGACGCTGAGGAAGACGAAATGATCGTCCCGAAGCCCGACGCTTTCGCGAGCGTGGGGACGAATGTCGGGGACCGGCCGGAACGTGGCGGTATCCACGCCGTGAGGAACGATCCTGACCTGGCCCGTTTGGAATCCAGCCCGGTAGAAGCCGGCTGCCGACCACCGGGATGGGGTTACGGCCCTGACCTCAGGCGGGGGTGGTTGCCGCCGCAACCTTTCATACTCATCGCCGGCTGCCATCTGATGCCTGCGAATGACCTGCTGTTCCAGCGTGGCGAACACCGCAGTGAGCGGCGAGGCTGACGGGGCGAAGGTGAAGGGCGCGAATATCCTCAAGGTGACGTCCGATTTCGCTCCCTCCTCCGCAATCTCGAGTGCTTGCAGCGCGCACTCGGCCTGCGGATCGAACAACCCGGCTTGAGTCTGCCAGGGCCGGTGAAACGGAGCGTCCCTGACTTTCAGTCGCACGTCACGGGTCAGGAGCCCGAGGAGGTGCCACTGGTTCACGATGGCATAGGAATGCGGCAGGAACCGCCATCCCTCGACGATAAGGTTCAGCGGCGCGGCCGATGCGTTATGAACCGAGTTCCCCGCGCAGATTGAAGGCAACGGAGATCCGCGCTGCGTTGCCTTGGTGAGGAAAGACCATCTGCGGGACATAGCTC
>DATAPS010000165.1:0-1709 GCA_036265085.1 Acetobacteraceae bacterium
ACGACGGGACGATGGCGCGGATGCCAGACCTCGTCGCATTCGCGCAGCACCACAACCTCAAGCTCGGGACGATCTCCGATCTGATCGCCTACCGGCGCCGCAACGAACGGCTCGTGAAACGCGTGCAGGAGGGCGTGATCGAGCACGCGGTCGGTGGCGAGTGGAGGCTCATCGTCTACGCTAACACCGTCGAATACGCCGAGCATCTGGTGCTGCTGAAGGGCGACGTGTCGGGCGACCTGCCGCCGCTGGTGCGCATGCACGCGATCGATCTCCTCAACGATATTCTGGGCGGCATGTGGTACGGCCTGCAGAGCGCGATGCGCATGATCGCGGCGGAGGGACGCGGCGCAATCGTGCTGATCCGCGAGACCGCGCCGACCGCGCTGTCCTCGCGCGTGCGCTTGCTGTCCGGCGCGGCGCGTCCGCAGGGCGAACTGCGCGATTACGGCATCGGCGCGCAGATCCTGACCGATCTCGGCGTAAAGGATTTCATTCTGCTCTCCAATCGGCACCGCAACGTCGTCGGGATCGAGGGCTACGGTCTCAACATCGTCGGTCAGCGCCCGCTCGAGATCGTGGCGCGCGAATGAGCACCGTCGACGCGCCGTTTCCCACTGCGCCGCAGATCACCGGTGCCGCACCCTACGTGCTCGTCGTGCGCGCGCCGTACTACACCGACGTCGTCGATGGCCTGCGCGATGGCGCCGTGCGGATCATCGAGCAGGCCCGCGCGCGTCACGAGGTGCTCGACGTCGCGGGCGCGCTCGAGCTTGCGACCGCCATCCGCTTCGCGCTCGCGGGCTTCCGCCGGTTCGATGCTTACGTCGCGCTCGGCTGCGTGGTTCGCGGCGAGACCGATCACTACGACCATGTCTGCCGCGAGGCGATGGCGGGACTCACCCAGGTTGCGATCGCGCACAGCCTCTGCCTCGGCAACGGGCTGCTCACCGTGCATACTGTCGAGCAGGCGCGTGCACGTGCGACGCTGGATGGGCACAACAAGGGGGCCGAAGCCGCGGTTGCCGCGCTGCGTCAGGTGATCGCCGCGCGATGGTTGGGAATGCCGTGATGGCCCGCAAGGCCAAGCATGCGCAGGGCCGTCCGCGCACTGCCTCCCGCGTCGCAGCAGTGCAGGCGCTGTTCCAGAGCGAGCAGGCCCAGACCAATCCCGAGACGGTGATCGACGAGTTCGTCCGGCACCGGCTCGGCGTCATGCCCGGTGTGCCTGGCGGATTCGAGGAGGGCCGCGTGCCCGACGCCCAGGTGCCTCTGTTCCAGAGGATCGTACGCATGGCCGCGCAGCAGCAGGACAGGATCGACGGCCTGATCGCCGATGCGCTCGCTGCGGACTGGCCGTTAGCGCGGATCGACCCGGTGCTGCGCGCGCTGATCCGCGCCGGCGCCGCCGAGCTGTGCATGGCGGACGGGCCGCCCGCGAAGGTCGTGATCAACGAGTATCTTGATATCGCCCACGGCTTCTTCGACGGCGAGGAGCCGCGCATGGCCAACGGCGTACTCGACCGTCTCGCCCGCCAGCTGCGCGCGCCCGAGTTCGCGGCGACCTGACGCGGCGCCGATGACTGCGGCGCTCCCGCCCGAGTTCGCGCTGATCACCCGCCACTTCCGCCCGCTCGCTGGCCCCGGCTCCCTGGATCTGACCGACGATGCCGCCGTCCTGGCCCTGCCGCCCGGCCGCGAGCTGGTCA
>DATAPS010000166.1:0-1659 GCA_036265085.1 Acetobacteraceae bacterium
GCTGACGGTGCGCGTCTCCATCCTCGGCCTGTTCACGCTGGCCCTCGGGCTCACGGTGATCATGTCCTGGTATCTCTCACTGACCATCGCGCGGCCGATCCTGCGCCTCGCACGCGCGGCCGACCGGATGCGCGAGGGGCGCGGGCGGTCCGGCACGGTGCCAGGTTCGCTGTTGGCGCGGCATGACGAGGTGGGCGAGTTGGCAGGCGCCCTCGATCAGTCGGCACGCGCGCTGTGGGATCGCATGGACGCGATCGAGCGGTTCGCGGCAGATGTGGCGCACGAGATCAAGAACCCGCTCTCCTCCATCCGCAGCGCGATCGAGACCTCGCGGCTGATCGAGGATCCGGCGAAGCAGCGGCGGCTGCACGCGATCATCGCCGACGACGTCGGGCGGCTCGACCGGCTGATCAACGACATCAGCGATGCATCACGGGTGGACGCCGAGCTGTCGCGCATGGCGACGGAGCCGGTCAACGTCGCGCCGATCCTGGCGACGCTTGCGGAGATTCACGAGGCGACGCGGGGCGAGGACGACGTGCGGATCGACGTCGTGCCGACCGCGGGGCGCGTCGTCGTGCTGGCGGTGGAGGGGCGGCTCGTCCAGGTGCTGCGCAACCTGATCGCCAACGCGATCGGCTTCAGCCCGCCGGGGGGGCTGATCGTGCTGTGCGCGCGCGAGACCGGCGCGATGGTGGAGATCAAGATCGACGATGAGGGACCGGGGATTCCGGAGGCGAATCTGGAACACATCTTCGACCGGTTCTATTCCGAGCGGCCGACGAGCGAGCAGTTCGGCCAGCATTCCGGACTGGGGCTCTCGATCAGCCGGCAGATCGTCGAGGCGCTGAAGGGCCGGATCTCCGCCGAGAACCGCCGCGACGAACGGGGCGGCATCATCGGCGCGCGGTTCGTGGTCCGGCTACCGAAGGCCTGACGGCGCCGTCACAACCCAGGGGGACGTTTTCTGGATTGCGGCGTTGCTCCGTCATGGATGCACCCGTCGTGCAGACCGCGGAAGCCGGCCCGAGCCCGCGAGAGCCGGACACCACCGCGGCGGCTCGCGCCGAAGTCGCGCAGACTCGCTTCAGCGTCCGCACCGCCGCCGTGGTCACGATTGCGGTTCTCACGGTGTTCTACACGCTGTATTTCACAGCCGAGCTTGTCCTGCCGCTGGCCTTCGCGATCGTGTTCGATCTGCTGCTGCAGACGCCCAAGCGGTTGCTGACGCGCCGGCTCAGGTTCCCGTCTCCCCTGGCTGCGATCCTGCTGATCGTCGCGCTGCTCGCCGTGTTCGCGGGAATCGCGACCGCGCTCTCGGTGCCGGCGTCGTCGTGGATCGCCAAGGTGCCGCAGTCGCTGACGACATTGGAGCAGCGGCTGAGCTTCCTGCGGGGCCCGCTCGATTTCGCGCAGAGCGGGATGCAGCAGCTCACGCAGCTGACACAGGCGTCAGGCGGCGGTCATCAGCAGGAGATCGCCGTGCAGCAGTCGAGCAATCTCGGCGGCGTCGGCATGACGATCCTCCGCGGGACGCGGTTCGCGTTCGGCCAGCTGCTCACCTTCGTCGTGGTGCTGTTCTTTCTGCTCGCGACCGGCGACAGCATCCTGCGCGGGATCGTCGAGGTGCTGCCGACCTTCGGTGACAAGCGCCGCATG
>DATAPS010000167.1:0-10312 GCA_036265085.1 Acetobacteraceae bacterium
ACGTGCCGGATGTGGTGTATCCCGACGGGAACCGCCGCATCCTCGATTTCACGATCGTCCCGTGGCCGACCTGGACGTTCGATGCCGGCGACGGGAACCGCGTCGTGCAGGAAATCCTGGTCGATCGCGCCGCCTGCGCGACCGTGCTGCGCTGGCGCCGCGTCGCTGGACAGGGCCCGTGCACGATCGAGGTCCGGCCGCTGCTTTCGGGGCGCGACCACCACGCGCTCCATCACGAGAACCCAGCATTCGACTTCGCTTCGTGTACGATCGGCGGCAACGTGGTCTGGCGCCCTTACGGTGGGCTGCCCGCCATCACCGCGCTCACCAACGCCGTGTGGCGCGCCGATGCCGAGTGGTTCCGTAACTTCCTCTACGTCGTCGAAGAACAACGCGGCATGGACGTCGTCGAGGACCTCGCTTCTCCGGGTGTGTTCGCCTGGGACCTCGCCCGCGAGGAAGCGGTGATGGTGCTGCGGATGGGCGATGCGCCCTATGCCCGCGCGCTGCCGTCGGCCGCCGCGATGATGCAGGCCGAGGCGGCGCGCAGGGCGGCGTTCCCGACCCAGCTCGCACGCGCCGGCGATGCCTACCTCGTCGATCGCGGCGCTGGGCGGACGATCATTGCGGGGTTCCCCTGGTTCCAGGATTGGGGCCGCGATACGTTCATCGCGATGCGCGGGCTGACCCTGTGCACCGGGCGGCTCGACGATGCAGAGGCGATCCTGGCCGCGTGGTCCGGTGTGGTGAGCGAAGGGATGCTGCCGAACCGCTTCGCCGATTCGGGAGACACACCGTTGTACAACTCGGTGGATGCCTCGCTCTGGTTCGTCGTCGCCGTTCACGACTTTCTTGCCGCCGCGGAAAGCGCCGGGCGCAGCGTTTCGAATGACGTGCGCGAGACACTGTGGCGTGCCGTCGTCGCGATCCTCGACGGCTACCGCGCCGGGACGCGCTACGGCATCCGCGCCGACGACGACATGCTGATCACGGCAGGCGAGTGGGGTTCGCAGCTCACCTGGATGGATGCGAAGCAGGTGGACTGGGTCGTGACGCCGCGGGTGGGAAAGGCCGTCGAGGTGCAGGCACTGTGGATCAACGCGCTGCGGATCGCGAGCGCGCGGGATTCGCGCTTCGCCGCGATGGCGGAGGCCGCGACGGTGAGTTTCCGCGCGCGGTTCCCCGATTCCAGGACGGGCGGACTCTTCGACGTGGTCGATGCGGATCACGAGCGCGGAAAGGACGATCATCGCGTGCGGCCGAACCAGATCTACGCCGTCGGCGGCTTGCCGTTCCCGATCATGGAAGGCGACACGGCGAGGGGCATCGTCGATCTGGTCGAGCGCGTGCTGCTCACGCCGATGGGGCTGCGCTCGCTTTCGCCCGACGATCCCGACTATTCGCCGCATTACCGCGGCACGCCGCTGCAGCGCGACTCGGCGTATCACCGCGGCACCGTGTGGCCGTTCCTGCTTGGGCCGTTCATCGAGGCGTGGCTGCGGGTGCATGGCGACAACGACGCGCCTCGCGCGGAGGCGCGGCGCCGCTTCGTCGACCCGCTGCTTGCGTCGATGAACACATATGGTCTCGGCCACATCTGCGAAGTTGCGGACGGCGACCCGCCGCACACACCCGGCGGCTGTCCGTTCCAGGCCTGGTCCGTGGGCGAGATGCTGCGGATCGAACACCTATTGTCGGAGCCTCGCCCATGAGCCCGGATTCCGCAGTTCTCAAACCCCGAACGATCTTCGACACCGTCGAGGGACAGCGACTGGTTGAGGCCCGCAGCAGGCCGGCATGGCGGCGTTGGGGACCGTATCTCAGCGAGCGCCAATGGGGGACGGTGCGCGAGGACTACAGCGAGCACGGCACCGCCTGGGATTACCTGCCACACGACCACGCGCGCAGCCGCGCCTATCGCTGGGGCGAGGATGGAATCGCAGGTTTTTCCGATAGCCACGTCCAAAGGTGCCTCGGGCTTGCACTCTGGAACGGCCGCGATCCGATCCTGAAGGAGCGTCTGTTCGGGCTGACCAACGAGGAAGGCAACCACGGCGAGGACGTCAAGGAGCTCTACTACTATCTCGATGCGACGCCGACGCATTCCTACAACAAGATGCTCTACAAATACCCGCAGGCGGCCTACCCGTACGAGGCGCTGGTGCGGGAGAACCGCACACGCAGCCGCGAGATGCCGGAATACGAGATCATCGACACCGGCGTGTTCGACGAGAGGCGCTACTTCGACGTTTTCGTCGAATACGCGAAGGGCGTGCCGGACGACATCCTCATGCGGATCACCGTCGTCAATCGCGGCCCGGAAGCGGCGGAGCTGCACGTATTGCCGCAGCTCTGGGCGCGAAACACGTGGTCGTGGCGCGCGGATGGGGAACGGCCGATGCTATGGGCGCATGGCGACGGCGCGGTGTATGCGCGCGCGCCGAAGACGGCGCTGAAGCGGTTCTCGATCGACCGCCACGCAGCGCTGTTGTTCTGCGAGAACGAGACCAACGTCAACCGGCTTTGGGGTGCCCACGCGTCCGGTCCGTTCAAGGACGGCATCAACGATTTCATCGTGCATGGCCGGCAAGACGCGGTGTCCGCGATCGGCGAGGGTACGAAATGCGCCATGCACGCGACGCTGAAGCTCGCGGCCGGCGCCACCGAAAGCTTGCGGCTGCGCCTGCGGCCGGTCGGCGAGGACGAACCGAGTTTCGACGACTACGACGCCATCTTCGCCCAACGGATCGCGGAAGCCGATGAATTCTACGCCGTTGTGCAGAGCGGCATCGACGATCCGGATGCGCGGCTGGTACAGCGTCAAGCGCTGGCCGGACTGCTTTGGAACAAGCAGTTCTACT
Organism: Acetobacteraceae bacterium; assembly: GCA_036265085.1. Classification (GTDB taxonomy): domain Bacteria; phylum Pseudomonadota; class Alphaproteobacteria; order Acetobacterales; family Acetobacteraceae; genus DATAPS01. Next base: position 2,862 of record DATAPS010000167.1, read on the forward strand.
ACATGGACATTCCCGTCTGGCTGAACGGCGATCCTGTCGGCGCGCCCCCGCCTCCGGCTCGCAAGACCGGTCGCAATTCCGACTGGCCGCACCTGAACAACGCCGACGTCATGTCGATGCCGGACAAGTGGGAGTATCCGTGGTACGCTGCCTGGGATCTGGCGTTCCACTGCGTCACCTTCTCCCTGATCGACCCCGACTTCGCGAAGTCGCAGCTCGTGTTGCTGACGCGCGAATGGTACATGCATCCGAATGGGAAGCTGCCTGCGTACGAATGGGCGTTCGACGACGTCAATCCGCCGGTGCACGCCTGGGCGGCATGGCGCGTCTATCTGATGGACAAGGCGACCACCGGCGTCGGCGACCGCGCGTTTCTCGAGCGCGTGTTCCACAAGCTGATGCTGAACTTCACCTGGTGGGTGAACCGGAAGGACGCTGACGGTCGCAACATCTTTCAGGGCGGGTTCCTCGGCCTCGACAATATCGGCGTGTTCGACCGGTCTTCGCCGCTGCCCGTCGGTGGCAAGATCAACCAGTCCGACGGCACCGCCTGGATGGCGATGTATGCGCTGAACTTGATGCGCATCGCGCTCGAGCTTGCGATGGAGAACCATGTCTATGAGGACATCGCGACGAAGTTCTTTGAGCATTTCCTGCAGATCGCGGCGGCGATGGGCGGCATGGGCCAGCACGGGCTCTGGGACGAGCAGGACCAGTTCTACTACGATGTTCTTGAACTCGCCGACGGCACCGAGGTCCCGCTCCGGTTGCGCTCGATAGTCGGCCTGATCCCGATGTTCGCCGTCGAGGTCATCTCGGCGGATCTGCTGAACAACGTACCGGAGTTCACGGCGCGCTTGCGCTGGTACCTTGATCACCGGCCCGATCTCGCCCGCTGGGTGTCGCGCTGGCACGACAAGGGCGCCGACGAGCAGTCGCTGCTGTCGTTGCTGCGCGGGCATCGCACCAAGCAGCTGATCCGGCGGATGATGGACGAGACGGAGTTCCTGTCCGATCACGGCGTGCGAGCGCTGTCGAAATATCACCGCGACCACCCCTACGTGCTGGAGCGCGACGGGCAGCGCTTCACCGTGAGCTACATGCCGGCTGAGTCGACGACCGGACTGTTCGGCGGCAACTCGAATTGGCGCGGACCGATCTGGATGCCGGTGAATTTCATGATGGTCGACTCGCTGCACCAGTTTTACCGCTACTACGGCGACGATTTTACTGTAGAATATCCGATCGGCTCTGGCGAATACGTGACGCTGAAGGTGATCGCGCAGGAGTTGGAGCAGCGGCTGACTCGGCTGTTCCTGCGCGACGCTCACGGACGGCGCGCGATCTTCGGCCAATCCGCCTTGTTGCAGGAGGACCCGGCGTTCCGCGATCTCATCCTGTTCTCCGAGTATTTCTGCGGCGACACCGGCCGCGGCCTCGGAGCGTCGCATCAAACGGGGTGGACTTCGCTCATTGCGTTGCTGCTTTATCCGGGCGGATCGGCAGCGGCCGGCGCCACGATCCCGCGGCAAGCGATGGAAGTCGTGACGGCGGCGTAGCAGCGTGAGACGGGCTTTGCGATCATTCCTGTGCGGTGCCGCGCTCATCCTCGCGCTCTCCGCGCCGTCTCTCGCTCAGGATGAAACCGCCGCGCGGACCGACGCGTGGCGTGCCGCCGCGGCGAAGGGCGATGCGATGGCGGAAGCGAGCCTCGGCTCGGCCTACGAGAACGGCCGTGGCGTGCCACGCGACACCTCGGCCGCGGCCTACTGGTACGAGCGCGCGGCGCAGCACGGGGTCGCCATTGCCCAGCACGATCTCGCGACTCTTTATCACAACGGCGACGGCGTGCCGAAGGACGACGCGCGCGCCGTCGCGCTGTTCCGGCAGGCAGCGGCGCAGGGCTTCGCGCCGGCGCAGCGCAGCCTCGGCTTCCTGCTCGATGCCGGCGCGGGCGCGCCGCAGGACGTGGCGGAAGCGCTGCATTGGTTCCGTTTGGCCGCGGACCAGGGCGACCCGCCGGCGGAGAATGCGCTCGGGGCACATTACGAGCTCGGCAACGGCGTCGCCGTGGATCTCTCGGCCGCCGCCACCTGGTACGGGCACGCGGCGCAGCAAGGCTTGGCGGACGCTCAGGCCCGTCTCGGACAGTTCTACGAGCGGGGAAGCGGCGTGCCGCGCGACGACGCGCAAGCGGTCGCGTGGTTCGAGAAGGCGGCGGCGCAGGACAACGCGGTCGCGCTCTGGCGGCTGGGCGCGCATTACGAGGCGGGAACGGGCCTGACCGCGGACAACGCGCTGGCGCTCGACAGCTATCGTCGCGCCGCCGCGCTGAAGTTCGCGCCGGCGGAGAACGCGGTCGGCGGGATGTATGACGACGGTCTCGGCGTCCCGCGGGATCCGGCGGAGGCGGTGCGCTGGTATCGTCTCGCGGCGGCGCAGGGCCTGATGCTCGCGCAGGCGAACCTCGCGGAACACCTGCTGAACGGCGACGGGGCGGCGCAGGACGATGTGGAAGCGCTCGCCTGGTTCGAACGCGCAGCCGGTCAGGGCGATGCGCCGAGCGCGTTCTTCGCCGGTGCCTTCTACGCGCAGGGACGCGGGACGGAGCCGGACGTTGCAGCGGCGCAGCGGTGGTTGCAAGTCGCGGCGGCGAGCGACGATCCGAAGATCAGCGATGTCGCCAAGGAGTGGCTCGCCAACTTGCCGCGGTGACGCGGTTCAGAATCCCCACGCCACGCGCTTGTCGTTGCCGCGCTGGAGGTTGCGGTAGCGCGCCATCGCCATCAGCGGGAAGAACAGCCGATAGCCGTGATAGCGGAGATAGAACACGCGTGGGAAACCGACCGCCGTGTAGGACGCCTCGTCCCACTCGCCGTCCTCTTTCTGACATGACGCGAGGAACGCGACGGCGCGGTGCACGGCCTCGTGCTCGACCGCGCCAGCCGCCATCAGGCCGAGCAGCGCCCATGCGGTCTGCGACGGCGTGCTGATGCGAAAGCGGCCGTGCGCCGCGTCCGCATAGGTCTCGTTGTCCTCGCCCCAGCCCCCGTCCTCGCGCTGAGTCGCACAGAGGAACTCGACCGCGCGGCGGATCGCGGGATCAGCGTGCGGCAGGCCGGCGGCGTTGAGCGCGCAGAGCACCGACCAGGTGCCGTAGATGTAGTTCGTGCCCCAGCGGCCGAACCAGCTGCCGTCGCCCTCCTGCGCGCGCCGCAACCACGCGACGGCGCGCGCCAGCACCGGATCCTCCGGCGCCATGCCGATCTGTGCAAGGAACGAGACGCAGCGCGCCGTGACGTCCGCAGTCGGCGGATCGAGCAGCGCTCCGTGATCGGCGAAGGGGATGTGATTGAGATAGAACTTGTCGTTGTCGGCATCGAACGCGCCCCAGCCGCCGTCGCGCGACTGCATGCCGACAATCCAATCCCGCGCCCGCGCGATCGCCGACGCGTTCTCCGGCCCGCCCTCGCGATGCAGCAACATGCCGACGACGGCTGTGTCGTCGACGTCGGGATAGTAGGCGTTCTCGTATTGGAACGCCCAGCCGCCCGGCGGCGCATGCGGCCGCGCCCACGCCCAGTCGCCGACGACATCGTTGATCTGCTTGCCGCGCAGCCACGCATTGGCGCGCATGATCGTGGGGTTCGCCGGACTGTCCGCCTCCGCGACCGCGTGGCCGGAGAGGCTGGTATCCCAAACCGGCGAGAAGCACGGCTGGCAGTAGGTCCGATCATCGCCGAGCACGAGCAGCTTGCGCACCGATTGCCACGCGATGTCGGCGCGCGGATCGTCCGGCGGGATGCCGAGCGTGTCGAACATCATCACCGTGTTCGCCATGGCCGGGTAGATGCCGCCGAGCCCGTCGTCGCCGTTCAGCCGCTCCGTGACGAACGCGACCGCCTTGTCGATGGCGCGCCGCTTGCCCCCGGCGGGCAGGCGTGGCGCCGCGAAGCGCAGCACGTTGTCGACGTGCTTGAACACCACGCCCCATGCGGAGCGATAGGGACCGCGAATCCAGTCGCGCACCTGCTCGGGCGGGATGCAGAACAACTCGGGGATGTGGATGCCGCGAGGATTGCGGGCGCGCGGGCGTCGTTCCATCAGCACGAGCAGTGGAACAAGCACCGTGCGCGACCAGTACGAGACCTTGCTGAGGTGGAACGGAAACCACTTCGGCAGGTGCATGATCTCGACCGGCATCACCGGCACCGCGCGCCACGGCACCTCGCCGAACAGCGCGAGCAGCACGCGGGTGAAGACGTTCGTCCGCTCGGCACCCCCCGCCGCGAGGATTGCCGCCCGCGCGCGCGCCATGTGCGGCGCGTCGGGGTCGTCGCCGACCGCCTTGAGCGCGAAATACGCCTTCACGCTGGCGGAGAGATCGAACTTGCCGTCATGAAACAGCGGCCAGCCGCCATGCGCGCCCTGGATGCTGCGCAGATAGACCGCGATCCGCTGCTCCAGCTCCCGATCGAGCCGGTCGAGGAAATGCGTCAGCAGCACGTATTCGGCGGGAATCGTCGCATCCGCCTCGAGCTCGAACACCCAGTGCCCGTCCGCATTCTGCCGCCGCAACAGGGCATCGCGGGCACGCGAAATTGCGGCATCGATGTCGTGTGCCTGCGCGAGCAGCAGGCCGTCACTGGGCATGAACCGGGTCCGATCAGGCCAATTGCAGCGCGTTCGCGGCGGCAACGCCCGACCTGATCGCACCTTCGATGGTGGCGGGCAACCCTGTCGCGGTCCAATCCCCGGCAAGCACGAGGTTGTGCAGCGGCGTCCGCGTGCCCGGCCGCCGCTTCTCCTGCGCCGCCGTACAGGCAAACGTCGCTCGTTTCTCCTTCACCACCCTCAACGGCGGCATCGGTACGTTCCGGCCGAGCGCCCGCCGCACGTCCCCCCAGGTCCGCTCGGCGAGCTCGTCGGCCGGCCGATCCACCAGATGATTGGCTGCGCTGATCGTCACCGAGAGCACGCCGGGCTTGGCGAAGATCCACTCGGCGGTGCCCCCGACGAGCCCTACGAACCGCGCGGCAGCCCAGGAGTCGTGCGCCAGCTCCTTCGACCGGAAATGCACGTTGACGATCGCCTCGAAGGCGTCGGGAACGGTCAGGTGGGGCAGCAAATCCTGGGCGATCCAGCAGGGTACCGCGAGGACCACGCGGTCATCTGCGCCGAGCGGGATGCTCTCGTCGAGCAAGTGCAGGGCCGTGACCCGCTCGGCCTGCACGTCGAACGCGATGACGCGCCGGCCGAATGACACCCGGGCGCCGCGGGCGCGCATGAACGCGAGGGCGGGATCAACGAAGCTTTCGGAGAGGCCGTCGCGGGGAAACGTGGGTATGCAGGCCGCCCCGCCCCGCCCCAGCGTCTCCCGCACGATCACCGCGAGCAACGAGGCAAGCGCAACCGCCGGGCGGGTGTTCAGCGCTGCGATGGCGATCGGCTCCAGCATGTGGGTGTAGAGACGCCCGAGATGGCCGAGCACCTCCAGCACGGTCGCCTCCGCGCGGGCGCGCTGCAGCGCGCCCAGGCCCAGATAGTGCCAGGGCCGCGTCCCCGGCACGCGGCGGGTGCTGCTGAACAACCACCACGGCAGCCGCCCCACGCTCGGTGCGAGCGTCCATCGCGTGCCGTCGGCGATGTCGAGGAACGGGAAACGCGCGAGACCGGGGCCTGCCAGGGTGGTGCGCGCGCCGATCCGGTCGAGGAAGGCCATCGCCGCCATATTGCCCGACAACAGCAGGTGGTTGCCGTTATCGACGCGGCAGCCGAGGCCGCGATCGAAATACGAGCGGCAGCGCCCGCCGGCCGCGGGTCCGCTTTCGTAGATCGCGACGTCGCCCGGCCGAGACGCAAGCTCAGTGGCGGCGGACAGGCCGGCGAGGCCCGCGCCGATGACGTGAGTGGTTGGCATGCGGCGCTACTGTTTCGTCCAGACGGAGGCCGCGAGACCGCTTCGTCTCACGTCAGCGCATAACGCGCTGCGATCCAAAGTTTTTCCCATTTCGGTAATTTCGCCGGAACGTCCAGTGCGCGCCATCCCCGCCGCTCCAGCCGCGTCAGGACGGCCGCATAGGTCGCGCCCATCAGCCGTGCGGGCTTCATCGCCCGCCGGTCGCACTCGGCCATCGCGGTGCGGGCGTTGCCGAAATGCCGGTGCGCCGTTTCGGCCAGACGCACGCACACGGACGGCAGCGCCGGATGCGTGAGCGCCCCGGCGGGATCGAGCGGCACGCCAGCCTCGACCAGCCACTCGTGCGGCAGGTAGAGCCGCTCCCGAGCCGCGTCTTCGGCGACGTCGCGCAGGATGTTCGTCAGTTGCAGCGCACGGCCGAGCGAGTAGGCGACGCGGTCCGCGCTTGCCGACGCGTCGCCGAACGCCCGCACCGACAGCCGCCCGACCGCTGCGGCAACGCGGTCGCAGTAGAGATCGAGCGTCGCCCAGTCGGGAGCTACGATCGCCGTCTCGGCGTCCATCTGCATACCGTCGATCACCGCGTCGAAATCGGCCTGCCGGAGCTGGAATGCCTGCACGGCCCGGAGCAGGACGCGCGCCACCGCCGTGTCAGCTTCGCCGCGATAGAGGCCGGCGATGCGCGCCCGCCATGCGTCGAGTTGCGGCGCCTTGGCCGCGAAGGCGCCCGGTTCGTCGGCGATGTCGTCCACGATCCGGCAGAAGGCGTAGATCGCATACATTGCGATGCGCCGGTCGGGCGGCAGCACGCGCATGCCGCGATAGAAGCTTGTGCCGGCCGCGCGCACCACCCGCTCCACCTCGGCGAGATCAGCCGGCTCCGCATCCAGCGGCGTGTTCACGGCAGGAACCGAAGCGCCCCGGCGACGCTGCGCACCGCGTCCGCCTTGGTGAGCTTCACCCGCGTCGCGACCGGGTCGCCGCGCCGCAGCCGCCGCGTCAGCGCCGTCGCCAGTCCCGAGATCACCGCCGTCTCGATGCGGAGACGGCGGTCGCGGGTGCGGCGCGGCAGGTCCCAGGCGCGCGCGTTCAGCTCGTCACACCGGGAGAGCAGCTCGTCGAACACGCACCGTAGCCCGGGCGTCTCGCGCGCGCCGAGTACATCCTCGATCGCGGCGCCGTGCCGGCCCATCGCGTCGAGCGGCAGATAGCAGCGGTCGAGTGCCTTCAGATCCTTCGTGCAGTCCTGGAGGTGGTTCAGTATCTGCAGCGACGTGCACAGCGCGTCCGACGGTCCGAACGTCACGTCGGACTCGCCGTGCAGGTCCAGCACATGGCGCCCGACCGGCGCGGCGGAGTAGCGGCAATAGTCGAGCAATTCGTCCCAGCTCGCATAGCGTAGCTTGGTCGCGTCGCACCGGAAGGCGATCAGCAGGTCGGTCGTATGCCGCGCCGTTACGCCGGTCTCGCGCAGCGAGGCGCGTAGCCGAAGCGCGCTCGGCGAACCGTCGTCGCGCCGGCCGAGCAGCAC
>DATAPS010000168.1:0-3160 GCA_036265085.1 Acetobacteraceae bacterium
GACGCCGCATCCACATGTGCAGTGTGCAGTGCAGGAGCGCGACCGCTGAGGTCGGGTCCGCAAACGCGAATCCAAAACGCAATGCAGCCGGGGCTTCGAGGCGCTGCTGTTGGTGGGAATTGGTGCGTCAGTCGGACGCACCGATACCGACGCCAGCGGAGATCACGAGTCCCAAAAGGACGGAGGCTGCAATGAAGTGGAATGCAATAATAACGAAATCGATACCGCTCGTGCTCGGTATGGGGCTTTCCCTGGCCGCTTGCGCGGCGCCCGATTATGGCCCTGCTGCCTACGGCTCCTACGGAGGCGATTACGAGCCGGTCTATGGTTCGCTCAATTATGGGGGCTGGGACGGCGCGTTCTTTGGCAACGTCGACCATGACCGCTTTCACGAGGGCCACTTCGGCAATGACCGCTTCCACGAACACGCATTTGCAGGCCGTGGCGGGAACTTCGGGCATGCCAGAGTCGGCGGTCACGGCTTTGCGGGCCACGGCGGCGGCTTCGGCGGTCACGGTTTTGCGGGCCATGGCGGCGGGTTTGGCGGCTTCGGTGGTCACGGTTTTGGCGGCGGCGGGCATGGCCGCGGCTGACGCTGTCGCGTCCGAAGGGGCATTGGCAAGTCTGGACCCGCCGTCTCGACGCAGCGGCAGTCGGCGGGTCGAGACCCGCCCTTCGCTGCCGAACTACGCCGCATTCTCCTTGCACCAGCGCGCCACCTGCTCGTGGGTCGCGAACCAGACTTTGCCCTTCGCCTTCATGTAGCCGATCAGCCGCGCCAGCATCGCCATGCGAGAGCGGTGCCCGCTGATGTGCGGGTGCATCGTCAGCAGAAAGAGGCCGCGCTCTTCGAAGGCGCCGTCGAATTCGCCGCGGAAGATTTCCTCCACGCCGGAGGGCGGGGTGTAGGGGCGCAGGCCGGAGAAGCGCTGGAAGTTGAAGTAGGGCGCGTCGTCGCGGATCCATTCCGGCGGCAGCTCGACGATGCCGGTCGGCTCGCCGGCGTCGGTGATCTCATAGGGGTCGTCGTCGGCCATCAGGCTGCTGTCGTAGAGCAGACCCATCTCGCGAATGATCGTCAGCGTGTTCGGCGAGAAATCCCAGCTCGCGGTGCGCATTCCGCACGGCGTCTTGCCGGTAAGCTTGCCGAGCACGTCGGAGGCCCGAAAACTCAGGTCGCGCTCCGCCTCCATCGGAAGCTTGGTGTTGAGCTCGTGGATCCATGAGTGGATGCCGATCTCGTGGCCATCGGCGGCGACACCGCGCACCTCGTCCTGGTGGATCAGCGCCGAGACCGCCGGATAGAAGAACGAGGCGGGGATGGCTTCCTTCTGCAGCAGCGCGCGGATGCGCGGCATCGCGCTGCGGCCGCCGTACTGGCCCTGGCTGATGCGCATCGGGCTCGCGTCGCCGTCGCGCAGCGGGATCGTCTCGTGGTCCGCGTCGAAGGAGAGCGAGACCGCACAGACCGCGCCATCGGGCCAGCTCTTCGGCGCGAGGCTGCGGCCCGCGCGGGCGTGCTCCACCATCGGGCGCCATGTGCTCTCGGGCCACTGCCAGGGCTCGGCGGGATGACTGGCGACGTCGTTCATGCGAATACCTCCTGCACGCAATCGACGCCGATGCTGCGCCGCCTGCGCTCCGCCGGAAAGAGATGATGTCGCCGACCGATCCCGCCCTGATGAGCGCCGAGGACCTCCTCGACGCCTACGCCCGCCGAATTCTCAGCCCCGTGGAGGCATTGCAGGCGGTCACCGAGCGGGTGGCGCGGCTCAATACGGGGATCAACGCCTTCGTGGTGATGAACCCAGATGCCTTGCGCGCCGCGGGCGAGAGCGAGGCGCGCTGGCAGGCGGGGCGGCCGATGGGTCTGCTCGACGGCGTGCCGTGCACGGTCAAGGATCTGATCGATCTCGCGGGCCTCCCGACGCGCCGCGGCAGCCGGCTCACGGACCCCTCGCCGGTGGCAGCCGACGCACCGCTGGTGCTCGGGCTGAAGCAGGCGGGCGCGGTGATCGTCGGCAAGACCACCACCACCGAGTTCGGCTGGAAGACGCCGGGCGACTGCCCGCTGACCGGCATCACGCGCAATCCCTGGAACCCGCAGGTGACCCCCGGCGGCTCATCGTCGGGCGCCGGGGCGGCCGCGGCGGCGGCGTTCGGGCCGCTGCATATCGGCACCGACGCCGGCGGGTCGATCCGCATCCCCGCGGCGTGGTGCGGCGTCGTCGGGCTGAAGCCGACGTTCGGGCGGGTGCCGCAATGGCCGCTCGGCTTCGCCGGCAACATCGCCGCCGCCGGGCCGATGACGCGCACGGTGCGGGACAACGCGCTGCTGCTCTCCGCCATCGCGCGGTTCGACGGGCGCGACCCGTTCTGCCTTCCCGACGATCCGCGCGACTGGCGCGACGGGATCGAGGCGGGGGTGGCGGGGCTGCATGTCGCGGTGCTGCGGCGCCCGGGCTTCGACGCGCCGGTCGATTGGGAGGGCATCGCCGCCGTCGAGCAGGCGGCGCAGCTACTGGTCGATGCGGGGGCGGAGGTGGAGGAGGCCGATCCGGGCCTGCCGGACACGCGCGCGATCTTCTCGCGCGTGTGGGGCGTGGGGCTGACGCGGCTGGTCGAGAGCTTTCCGGAGCCGCTGCGCGCGATGCTGGATACGGGGCTGACGGATTTGGAGGCTGCGATGGCGGGCATGAGCGCCGTCGAGATGGCCGAGGCGGAGGCGCTGCGGGTGGCGACCGCGCACGCCATGGCGGGGCTGCACCGGCGCTACGATCTCGTGCTGTGCCCGACGGTGCCGAACCCGCCGATGGCCGCCGACGCGCCGACAGGGGACGCGGTGGAGGCGCTATGGACGCAATGGGCGCCGTGGACCTTCGCCTTCAACCTGACGCGCCAGCCGGCGATCACCGTGCCGATGGGAGTGACGCAGGCCGGGTTGCCACGGAGCGTGCAGCTGGCGGCGGCGATCTATCGCGACGATCTGGTGCTGCGCGCGGCGCGGGCGATGGAGGTGGGGCAGCCGTTTCCGATGGTGGATTTGGGGTGACACCCTCACGCCGGCTCTCCGGCTGCTGGCGGGGAGGAGAGTGAGTGCGTGTAGGGCGGGTCTCGACCCGCCGATCCTTGCAGCGCCGAGACGGCGGGTCGAGACCCG
>DATAPS010000169.1:0-5892 GCA_036265085.1 Acetobacteraceae bacterium
GTCGACTTCGAGGCCATCTTCGGCGCTCCGCTGAGCAACATCTGGGCCGCGACCGAGGTGGTCGGCTCGCACCGTCATGGCTTACAGCCTGGACCGGTAACTCGGATTGCGCCGGGCGCGCAGGTTCGTCTCGTGGACGACGAAGGCAGGGAAGCGCCACGAGGCGAGGTCGGCGAGTTCCTTGTTCGTGGTCCCAACGTGACCGTGGGCTATTGGGTCGGGCCGGATCGCATCGACGATGCGACACGTGATGGCTGGTTCTACAGCGGCGACCTGATGCGGCAAGGCGAGGGCGATGAGCTGTGGTTCGTGGGCCGCAAGAAGGACACCATCATGCGCGGCGGGTCCAACATCTCCCCGGTCGAGGTCGAGCGGGTCCTGCTGAGCCATCCTCTGGTGCGCGACGCCGCGGTCTTCGCCGTGCCGGATCCTGTCCTGGGCCAGCGGGTGGCGGCCGTCGTGCAATTGTCGAGTGGCGCGGGTAGTGCCGCGCTCGGCAACATTCTGAGGGACACCAAGCAGCAGCTCGCGGACTACAAGGTTCCGGAGTGGGTGTGGGCTGTCGATGCCGTGCCGCGCAATTCCCTTGGCAAGGTCGATCGCCGGGCGGCGGCAACGGCGATGCTCGGCAAAGCCGCCTGACCCGCGTGGCGTGGTTTGCCGCCATCCGTGAGAACGTGAAGCGGCAACCGGCTGTTCGCGGATCCGCGTGCACAGACGAGGCGACTACCGTGGAGCTCGACGCGGGGCACCTGTCCCCGGTCTTCCATCGGCGGCAGATCGCCGACCTGATCGTGGCGGCGGCCGGTTGGAAACGGTAATGATCACACCGTTACTCATAACGGTTGGGTATGAGACTCGGTTGATGCGAATCTTTATCAAAATGTTGGGGCACGGATTATGAGCTATCCCTATCCATTCAACGCAAAAGCTGCGTCGCCATCGGATCGGACCGCGCCAGCTCAGCAGGCTCATCGTCCGAAGTGTGAAAAGGAGGTGTTAGTGCGTCGTGCGGCACAACTGGCGGGGATTGCGACGGCTGCGCTGGCCCTTGCTGGCTCGGCGCATGCGGCTGGGGAGGCGATCGAGCTGCGAGGCATAGGGGCGCAGGTCTATACCTGTGAGGCGTTGCCTTCCGGCTTCGGTTGGCGCCTCAAGTCACCAGAGGCCACGCTGCTGGACGACGCGGGAGCCAAGTTCGGCCGACATTTCACCGGGCCGAGTTGGAAGGCGCGCGACGGTAGTACGGTAGTGGGCGAGGTGGTGGCCCACGGTCCCGCACCGCAACCGGGCTCGATCCCCTGGCTGTTGCTGCGGGCCAAATCGCACTCGGGCAGCGGGGCCTTCGCGTCGGTCGGCTACATCGCCCGCATCCGAACCGAGGGCGGAGTGGCGCCGGCCAGTGGTTGCGATGCGACGCACACCGGGGTCGAGCGCCGCGTACCCTACAGCGCGTTCTATGTGTTCTTCTCCAAATGAGCAGCGAGCTTCCGGAACTGTCGAAGCGGCAAGAGGCCATCGCGGCGCGATGGCGGCCCGCGAAAGCCCGCGTACAACGAAGCTCTACGATCGCACCGGCGACCAGATCACGCTCGATGAGGTCGAGCGGATTACGATCTGAAGGAGTAATACCTACGCTTTCATCCTGCCGAGAATCTGCCGGCACGTGGCGTCTGGTTTCAACCCTAGCGAACCGCACGGAGGGCGAAATCGACGAACGCCCGCACTTTTGCCGGAGGTTGGCGGCACGACGGATTGAAGGCGTAAAGTGGAAACGTCTCGTCCGGAAACAGGCGAGCCCGCACCTCTCCGGCATCGGCGGGTTTCTCTTTCTGTTGCAGGAACTGTTGCGTGCTCTGCTCGGCCTGAGCCTGTCGGCCGCACTGATGGATCACATGACCGGGAGACGGAGGGCACGCGAGCCGTCGGGCCGGACTAGAGGTTGAATGAGGCGCGAAAGCCGACGCCCTGGAAATTGCGTGGCCCGGAATCGAGGTGAACGCTCCCGATCTCGTATTCCGCCTGGATCTTGAGATTCGTCGAGAGGTACCAGTTCGCGCCGACGCTCCAGATGCTCTGCCGTCCACCATTGGTCGGCGCGTCGTTGAGATTGACGGTGCTGTACCGCGCGACGGCCTCGAGCGCGCCCCAATTGCCGGCGAACGGATCGATCCAGCCGTCTGTCTTCGGTCGCGCCCAGGTTCCGGTGGCGCGCAGGCGTTCGCGCGGCGGACCCAGCAGCGGGACGGCCCCCTGCACGTACCATCCGTCGAACGAGCGGTTGCCGTCTCCGGTCACCTGCACACCGAGATGTTGGTAGAACGCCTCGAGATAAACGGGGCCGAGCCGCGCTTCCGCCTCCGGGCCGATCGCGTACGCGTTGCTGGCGGGAATGGATCCCGTGTTGAGGAATCTCAGGGAGGTGACGCCCCGCAGCTCGGGAAAATCGGCGAAGCTGATCGCGGACGGACGATCAACAAAGCCGGGAGCGAGCTGGTCCGATCCGTCAAAGCCGAACTGAAACTGCAGGCCGGGACCATCGACCGCCAAGTAGACCGCACGCGCGACCAGACCGCGCTCCTTGCTGGTGTTATGCGTGGATGCGACACCCCCGGAGACGTAGAAGGCCGCGTTCCAGTCGTCCCCCCGCGCCTCGACCCCAACCGCCTCGCGCGTGTCGCCCGATGCGACGCTCGCCGCGATACTGCTGATCGCCGCGCGCTCGAGGAAGAGCAGATCGTAGGTGCTCGAGGCGAATTCCGGGATCTCTATAAGCGGGAACGCGCCGATCCGGAACGACGCCCAGCGCAGCGCATTCCAGCGAGCGTCCAACTCGAAGAGCGTGTCCGAAGCGGCTGGCTTCGCTCCGAACTCCCATGTGAAATTGTAGTCGATATCCTGCAGGATCGTGCCGCGAAAGCCGTAGCGATTGCGCCGCCATTCGGTGCCGCTGCGATACCCGCCATCGCGGTTCTGGCCGAAGAACGAGATCGCGTCGGCGTCGATACGCACCACGGGCGAGATCGTGACGTTTCCGTCGTTGGAGGTGAGGACGATCTGATTGTTGGTCCAGGCAAGTCCGCCACGGACGGTGGTGCCGCTGTCGGAAGCGGCTCCGTGCGCCGTGGCCGTATCGGCGACGCTGGGCGCAGGGGCCGTCTGCGCGTCCGCCGACGAGACGGTCACGACAATCGCGGCGATCCCAGTGAGGACGAACGATCGTCTATGACATGACATCGTCCAGTTCCATGCTCGAAAACGGCTGAGTTACCCGTGGAGAACTCTGTTCGATCTGTCCTTTTTGCCGCTTGCGTGCGTCCCGCCGTCGCCCCGCGCGAAGGGATCGCGATCATGGGAACCCATGCGCGCAAGCCAGAGGGGGCGTATCGCCGGCCGCAGAAGAATCAAACTTGCCGCATCTCAAAACCACAGCCATTTCGTTACGAATAAGCAAGAATCTCCCTCGACCCGCGGGCGTAACGGCGCGGCTGTCCTACTTGCCGCTGACCGAAACGCCCCCGAACGGCTGGCCGCCGAGGAAGTGCAGCTTGAACCCCTGCACGTTGTCGCGCACCGCGGCGAATCCCTTGACGTCTGCGAGCATGATGCCGGGGATGTCGTCGTAGAACACCTGTTGCGCCTGCTCGTAAAGCTTCGCCCGCTCGGCTTGATTCGTGACGAGATCCGCCTTCGCGATGAGGTCCGAGAAGTCCTTGTTGCACCAGTGCGAGACGTTGTTCCCGCCTGGGATCGCCCCGCACGTGGCCCATACCGTCAATTCGCTGGGGTCGGGGTAGTCCCACGTGCCGCCCATTTGCGTCACATCGGCCTCACCCGCCCGGCGGCGCTTGAGGAACTCGCCCCACTCATAGGTGACGATATCCGCCTTCACGCCGATCTTCGCCCAATCCGCCTGGATCAGTTCGGCCGCGCGCCGACCGTTCGGCATGTACGCGCGGACAACCGGAATGGCCCAGATCGTCGTCGAGAACCCGTTCGGATAGCCGGCCTCCGCGAGCAACGCCTTCGCATGCGCCGGATCATACGGCCGCGGCTTGAGCGACGCGTTGTGGCCCCAGAGCGCCGACGGGACGAGGGAGGCTGTCGACGTGCCGCTGCCCTGGAACACCGCGTCGAGCAGCGACTTGAGGTCGATCGCCTCCGCCAGCGCCTGCCGCACGCGCTTGTCGTCGAACGGCTTCTTGTCGACCCGCCAGGCGAGCTCGCTCTCCGCCGCCACCGGCGCCTCCGGCACCACGATCCCGGCCGTCGCCTTCATTGCCGGAATGTCGGCCGGGCTCGGATACCGCGTGACTTGGCATTCGTTGGTCCGCAGCTTCGCGAAGCGCACCGCCGGGTCCGTATTGATGCTGAATACGAGCTGATCCACTTTCGGCGCGCGATCCGGCATCCCGCCGGCGGTGCCCCAGAAATCCTTGTTCGCGCGGAAGCGGATCAGGCTGTCCTTCTGATACTGCACGAGCTGGAACGGCCCGGTTCCCAGCGGCTGCTGATCCACCACATCCGGCGTGCCGGCCTTCTGCATCGCGGCCGCATATTCCGCCGGCCAGATGGAGAACGACTGCACCGTGAGCGTGCTGATGAACGCCGCCGATGGCGCCTTCAGATCGAACGCCACCGTGTCGTCCGAAACGCGGGTCACCGACTTCACCACCGGCGCGATGAAGTCGTCGAACATCGGGTAGGTGCTGCCGCCCACTTTATGGAACGGGTTCGCCGGGTCGAGCACGCGCATGAAGCTGAACACGACGTCGTCGGCGTTCAGGTCGCGCGTCGGCTTGAACTTGTCGCTCGACTGGAATTTGACGCCGTGACGCAGCTTGAACGTGTAGCGCAGTCCTTCGTCCGAGATCGTCCAGGACTCGGCGAGACCTGGGATCACCTCCGATCCGCCGGTCTTCATCTCGACCAGCCGATCCGCGATCTGCTCGCTGACGTCGAAGCTCGTGTTGGAGTCGCTGAGCTGCGCGTTCAGGAAGTCCGGGCTCGCCTCCGTGCAGACGACCAGCGTATCGGCGCGCGCGGCGTTTGTTCCCAGGGCGAGGGCGGCAAGGCACGCGATCGTCCAGCTCCGCGTCATGGCGGCGTTCTCCCGATGGTGCAGCTGCGGAAGTATTCCGACGATGGAGGGTGGCCGTCAACGCGGCGGTCCACCACGTCGGAGCAGCCAGCAGCTCAACCTGGGCGACTGCGACCCACTCCGGGTTTTCCCTGATTCCGCGCGCCCGCCGGATATGTTCTACTTCTGTTCATGGCCGCATGGTACTACCTTCTCCCGCCCTACCCACCCGACGCGATCGGCCGGTTCGCGTGGATCATGCGGGCGCTGCGCGACGCGGTCGCCGCACGGCATCGTTCCATCCCGCCGGCTCTGCTGTTCCTGATCCATGCCCGTCTCGGCGGCATCGCCCAGCGCTTCGCCGCCATCGCCGCGAAGGTGCAGGCCGGCACGCTCCGTCCGCCACGCCCACGCGCAACGCCGCGGAAGCCATCGGCCCGCACGCCGTATGAGCGGCTGCCGCGTCGGTTCGGCTGGCTGGTGGCGCTGGTGCCGGGGGATGCGGTGGGGTTCGGGCTCAACCTGGTGCAATTGCTGGCCGAGCCGGAGATGCAGGCGCTGCTGAAGGCGGCGCCGCAGCTCCATCGGATGCTGCGGCCGCTGTGCCGGATGCTGGCCGCCCAACCGTCGCCCGACCTGCTGCCGCCGCTGCCGCCGCGCGTGCGCAAGCCGCGCCCGCGCCGCGCCCGACCCGCCCGGGCCGGCGCGGAGTATCCGCTGCCGACCTACCGCACGCGCGGCGGACAGCTCATGATGAAGCTGTCCGACAGCATCTCCGTCCCCGTGACCGCTTCAAAAAATCGGGCCTGACT
>DATAPS010000170.1:0-19197 GCA_036265085.1 Acetobacteraceae bacterium
CAATCGCTACGTCGATTTCTTCGGCGGACATGGATCGCTGATCCTCGGGCATGGGCGCGCCGAGGTGGTGACGGCGGTGAACGCGGCATTGACCGACGGGACGCAATTCGGCGCGAGCCATCCGCTCGAGGTCGCGTGGGCGAAGGCCATCATGCGGCTGGTGCCGTCGGCGGAACGGGTGCGGTTCACCGCGTCGGGCACCGAGGCGACGCTGATGGCGGTGCGGCTCGCGCGCGCCTTCACCGGCCGGGCGAAGCTGCTGCGGTTCATGGGCCACTTCCACGGCTGGCACGACCACATGACCAGCGGATACTCCGATCATTTCGACGGCTCGCCGACACCGGGCGTACTGACGGGGGTCGCCGATCAGTCGGTCCTCGTGGCGCCGGGGGATATCGCGGCGGTACGGGCGGCGCTGTCGGGGGGCGACGTCGCGGCGGTGATCCTGGAGCCGACCGGGTCGAGCTTCGGGCAGGTGCCGCTGCGGCCGGAGTTCCTCCACCAGTTGCGGCAGGAGACCGAACAACACGGGGCGTTGCTGATCTTCGACGAGGTGGTGACGGGGTTCCGCGTCTCGCCGGGCGGGGCGCAGGTGGCGTTCGACGTGCGGCCGGATCTGTCGAGCTTCGCGAAGATCGTTGCGGGGGGGATGCCGGGGGCGGCGGTCGCGGGGCGGAAAGAGGTGCTCGATTGGCTCGACTTCGAGGCGAGCCGCGCGGCGGGGCACGAGAAGATCGGCCATCCCGGCACGTTCAACGCCAATCCGGTGTCGGCGGCGGCGGGGGTTGCGGCGCTGACGCTGATTGCGGAAGCGGATGTGTGCGGGCAAGCGAATGCGAGCGCGGCCGCCTTGCGCGCGGGGCTGAACGAGGTGCTGGCCGAGGAGGCGGTGCCGTGGGCCGTATATGGCACCTCCTCGGGCTTCCACGTGTTCACCGATCCCGAGGGGCGCGGCGTCGCTCCGCATGATTTCGATCCATTCGCGGTGGGGTTCGCGGAGCTGAAGGGCGGCAGCAAGGTGCTGATCAACAAGATGCGGCTCGCCATGCTGGCGAACGGGGTTGATCTCAATCCGCGGATCGGCGGCCTGCTGTCGGACACCCACACATCCGCCGATATCGACGACACGGTCGCCGCGTTCCGGGCGTCGCTGCGGATGATGCGTGCGGAAGGCGAGCTGCCGCGCCGATGAACGAGGACGATCTCGCCTACCTCCCCGCCGCGTCGCTCGCGCCGATGATCGCGGCGCGGACGATCTCGCCGGTCGAGGTCGTCGACACCATACTTGCGCGGATCGGGCGGCTGGAGCCGCGCGTCAACGCATTCGCCTATCTCGCGGCGGATCAGGCGCGAGCGGCGGCGCGGGCGGCGGAGGCGGCGGTCATGCGCGGCGACGCGCTCGGACCACTGCACGGCGTGCCGGTGACGATCAAGGATCTCGTCGCGACCGCGGACATGCCGATGCAGTCCGGCTCGCGGATCATGGAGGGCAACCAGCCGTCCGTCACGGCTCCCATCGTGCCGCGGCTGCGCGAGGCCGGCGCGATCGTACTCGGCAAGACCACGACCTCGGAATTCGGCTGGACGGGCGTGAGCCGCAGCCCGCTGACCGGGATCACGCATAATCCCTGGCGTCACGGCCTCAACGCAGGCGCGTCGTCGGCCGGCGCGGGAGCCGCGAGCGCGGCGGGTTACGGGCCGCTGCACCAGGGGAGCGACGGCGCGGGCTCGATTCGGATGCCCGCCCATTTCTGCGGGATCTATGGGCTGAAGCCGAGCTTCGGTCGGGTGCCATACTGGCCAATCCCGGTCGGCGATTTCACCTCGCATATCGGTCCGATGACCCGCACCGTGCGCGATGCGGCGATGATGATGCAGGCGATGGCGGGGCCGACGCCGCTCGACTTCTCCACGCTCGAATCGCCGCCCGCGGATTACGTGGGCGAGCTCGGCGCGCTCTGCCGTCCCGGCGCGCTCGCGGGCAGGCGAATCGCCTATAGCGCGGATCTCGGACATGCGCGCGTCGATCCGGAGGTCGCCACACTCGTCCGCGGCGCCGCCGAGCGATTCGTGGCCGCCGCCGGGGCGCCGATGGAGGAGGTGACGCCGGAATGGGGAAAGGACGGACCGGAGCTGATCCGCCTGTTCTGGCCCGCGCACATGAGCCGCTACGCGCGCTTCCTGCCGGAGTGGGAGCAACGGATGGATCCCAGTCTCGTCGCCTGCACGCGGGCGGGTGCCGCGGTGACGATGATGGACTACCAAGCCGCCCGCGAGCGGAAATACGCGTACGTCACGCGGATCCATCAGTTCTTCGATGAGTGGGACTTCCTGATCACGCCGACCGTTTCGGTCGCCGCCTTTCCCGCCGAGCGGCTGCAGCCGGAGCATTGGCCGCAGCACGCATGGGATTGGCTGTCCTGGGCGGAGTTCTCGTATCCGTTCAACATGTCCTGGAATCCCGCCGCGACGGTTCCGTGCGGCTTCACCGCGGATGGCCTGCCGGTCGGGTTGCAGATCGTCGGCCGGCGCTTCGACGATCTCGGCGTGCTGCAGATGTCGGCCGCTTTCGAACAGGCGCTGCCCTGGGCGCAGCTTCGCCCGAAGCTGTGACGCTGACGGTCCGCCCGATCGGCACGCTCGCGACACCGTGGAAGACCGTCGCGGCCTGCCCCCGCAACGGCCGCCAGCCCAATCCCGCGCCGGTGTGCCGCGCCGTTGTGGACGATGTGTTCGTGCCGGGCCTCGCGTCGCTCGATGGGTTTTCGCATCTGATCCTGCTCTACTGGATGGATCAACCCGCGACGAAAGAGCAGGGCCTCGTCTTCACGCCGCCGTTCGACGCTGCACCGCGCGGCATCTTCGCGACGCGCGCGCCGTGGCGGCCGAACCCGATCGCGCTGTCGGTCGTGGCGTTCGATGGATTCGACGCGGCGGGCATCCTGCGCGTGCGCTATCTCGATTGCGTCGACGGCACGCCGCTGCTCGACATCAAGCCGTATCTTCCCACAACCGACGCCGAGCCCGCCGCGCGGATGGGCTGGCTCCAGAAGCACGCCACCAGGAGAACGCCATGCCCGACGTGATCGAAATCCCCGATCGCGGCTACCGCTTCGCCCCGTATGCGTTCCAGTATTCGTCGGGCCTCGCGGCGCTGCCGGGATGGCGGATCGAGCGGGTGCGGTTCACGCGCCCGGTGCCGCTCGATCAGGGATTCCGGCTGATCTCCGAAATGCTGCGCGGCGAGGGCGTCCCGCTGACGGCGTTCTGCGCCTGCGAGCTGCGCTCGCCCGCGCCGTTCACCGATCAGGGCTTCCTCGACTTCAACAAGCGTTACGCCGCCGTGCTCGGCGAATGGGGCGTGCCGGTGAACGGGCAGAATCCGGTCACTCGATCCAATGTCTGCCCAGACATCGCGCCGCCGCCGGAGCCGTCGTTCTACGCGTTCAGCTACGTCCGCCCGGCATCCGGCGCGCCGCCGTCCTTCACGGTGTCCGGCAGCGGCGAGAGCGTGGATGGTGCGGGATCGTACGCGGAACGAACGGTTGCTTATCGCGACGTCAGCCCCGATGGGATGCGAAAGAAGGCCGAGCAGGTGATGCGCGTGATCGAGGCGCGGATGGCCGGAATCGGCTTCTCCTGGCGCGACGTGACCGGCACGCAGGTCTACACCGTCTACGACATCACGCCGTTCCTGCCCGACCTGTTCGTCGCGCGCGGCGCGGCGGCGCATGGCGTCACGTGGCACCACGCGCGCCCGCCGGTGGTGGATCTGGAATTCGAGGTCGATGCGCGCGGCGTCGGGATCGAGCGGGTCGTCTGAGCGATGGTCGTCCGCCGCCGCCGCTACCCACTCTCGACGATCGCGATCGCGAAGCCGTCCCAGCCCTTGTTTCCGACCGTCTGGATCGCGGTCGCGGAGAGACGCGGTTCTTGCGCGATCATCTCGAACATCCGGCGCACGCCGCGGACGCTGGCGTTCCTGCTCGCGCCGTCGACGATCGCGCCGTCCCGGATGACGTTGTCAACGACGATGACCGAGCCGGGACGCGACAGCTTCAGCGCCCAGGCCAGGTAGTCCGGGTTGCTGGGCTTGTCGGCGTCGATGAAGAAGAGGTCGAACGGCGGCAGGTTCTCCGACGCGAGCTGCGGCAGCGTGTCGAGCGCGCGCCCGACACGGAGATCTATCCTCGGCCGCACGTTCGCGCGCCGGATGTTCTCCCGGGCCACGTCGGCGTGGCGCGGCTCGGCTTCGAGCGTCACCAGCAGGCCATCGGCGGGCAGGGCACGGGCGATCCAAATCGTCGAGTAGCCGCCCAGCGTTCCGATTTCGAGGACGCGGCGTGCACCCATCATGCGCGTCAGGAGATGGAGGAGTTTGCCTTGAGCCGGGGAGACGTCGATCGACGGCAGTCGGGCCGCCTGGTTCGCGGCGAGCACAGCGGACAGCACGGGATCGTCGCCGATCAAACGGTCGACGAGGTACTCGTCGACGGTGTTCCAAAGGTCCTGGCCCACGGATGCCTCTTCGTAGATCGAAGATGGGCGCGGAGGTTGGCAGGGGTCGGGCGGTCGCGCCAGGGGGAGGGGCGGCCAACCTTTCCGCCCGTTCAGTTCGCGAGCGCTCCCTTGGTCATGCCGCTGACGAGGAACGGTTCGAGCAGCACGAACATCACCACGATCGGGATGAGCGTCAGCGTCCCCGCCGCCATCAGGCCGGGCCAGTCCACCTGATATTCCGCAGAGAAGCTTTGCAGGCCGACCGTCAGCACGCGGTGATCGGGCTTGGACATCAGCGTGCGGCCGAACACGAACTCGCCCCAGCTCACGAGTAGCAGATAGACGAAGCAACTCGCGAGACCCGGCCTGGTCAGCGGCAGAATGACGTGGCGCAACGCGCCGAGGCGGGTGCAGCCGTCGATCATCGCGGCCTGCTCGACCTCGCGCGGGATCCGGTCGAAGAAGCCCTTCATCAGCCATGTCGCGAGCGGCACGCCGGTCGCGACATGCGCCAACACGAGCCCGCCATAGCTTTCAAGCAAGCCGCCGACGCTGAACATGATGAACAGCGGGATGATGATCAGCGCGGGAGGCGCCAGCTTGCCCAACAGCAGCACGGCGCCGGCGAACCGGATGCCGGGAAACGCATAGCGCGAGAGCGAATAGCCGGCGAGGGCGGCGGCCGTCAGGCTGATGAGCGAGGAGGCGCCGCCGACGATCATGCTGTTCGCGGTCCAGAGCAGGAACGGCCGGCGCGCGATCACCGCGGCGAACGCGTCGAAGGAGAGCGAGCCGAGATGCGGCAGCAGCGGCGGATCGCGCGAGAGGATTTCGGAAACCGGCGTCACCGCGGTCATCATCATCCAGTAGACCGGGAACAGCAGCACCACGGAGGCGATCGTCATCATCACGAAACACGCCGCCGGCCGTGCGCCGCGCCGCTTCACAGCCGCTGCTTCCCGGCGAAGGCGAGCGAGACGCCGGACGCGATCAGCGCCGCCACGATCATCAGCATGCCGACAGCCGCCGCGGCGCCGATCCGGAAATACTGGAATGCCTCGTTGTAGACATACATCGCCAACGTCTGCGTGGAACCTGCGGGGCCGCCGCCGGTCGCGGCGTAGATGATGTCGATGTCGCGAAAGATCCAAAGCGCGCTGACCAGCATGGCAAGGATCGCGGCGGCGCCGATGCCGGGCCAGGTGATGTGGCGGAACCGCGCGACGGCGGAGGCGCCGTCGACGGCTGACGCCTCGTAGAGCTCGCCCGGAATCGTCTGCATTGCGGCGAGCAGGGTCAGCGTGATCAGCGGGTAGGCCTTCCACACGGTCGGCACGATCGCGGCGGCGAGCGCCGTGCGTGCGTCCGCGAACCAGGGAATGTCGGCGGCAAACAGGCCGGCGTGGCGCAGCATCGCATTCACCACGCCGTACGAGCCGTCGAACATCCAGCGGAACACGATGCTCGCGACCACGCCCGGCACCGCCCAGGGCAGCAGCAGCAGCGTGCGGAACAGCCGGCGCGCGGGGAAGGTGAGATCGAGCACCAGTGCGGTCCCGAGCCCGATCGCGAAGGCGAACGCCACGCTCGCCGCGATGTAGATCGCGGTGACCTCGACCGCCTGCCAGAACGCCGGATCGGACAGTGTGCGCGCGTAGTTCCCGGCGCCGATCGGCAACAGCCCGATGCGCGCGAAATTCATCGTCCGGCCGATGCGCGTGCTGATGTCGGCGACGCGGGCGAGTGGATAGACGACCATGGCGAGCACAATCAGCAGCG
The DNA here is from genome assembly GCA_036265085.1 of Acetobacteraceae bacterium. Lineage (GTDB taxonomy): Bacteria > Pseudomonadota > Alphaproteobacteria > Acetobacterales > Acetobacteraceae > DATAPS01. Next base: position 6,280 of record DATAPS010000170.1, read on the forward strand.
CCGGTGCGAGCAGCGCGTACGCGAAGATCCGCTCGCGCACTCCCTCGCTCAGGCGCAACCCGCGGGGGCGCGCCGCGCGGCGGCCCACGAGGATCGCGTCCGACATCGCTCAGGTCAGCGGGACGGCGCGGTCCAGCTGGTCCTGCGTCTCCTTCATGATCTGCGCGATCGGCACCGTCGTGGAGATCACCTTCACCGCGCTCTCGACGATGATGTGGTTGAACTCGTTGTAGTTGGCTTGCAGCATCTTGTTCTGCGGCGCGATGTTGATCGCGCCCACCACCGAATCGTTGATCTGCACCAGCTCTGGCCGCTGCTTCGCGATCTCAGGCGTGATGACGCCGCGGCGCGGGGCGGCGACGTTGCCGACCTCCGTGTACCGCTGCTGCCATTGCGGCTGGGCGAGGAACAGGATGAAGGACCACGCGGCGTCGGCCGCGGCGCGATCGAGGCCGGCCGCGATGTGGATGCTGTTGCCCGCGCCACCGATCGGCGGCGAGAACGGCGCCTTGACCATGTGCAGGTGCGGGCGGGTCGCGGGCGTTGCCTTCTCGATCAGCGTGTAGACCCACGGCCCGTCGACGAGGAACCCGGTCTTGCCGTCGACGAAGAGCTGCCGGATCACCGTGGAATTCTGGCCGAGCGGCGCGTTGCCGCCCACCACGCTGCGATAGCGCTCCATCGCGGCAATCACCTTTGGGTCGGTGAGATTGTACTTGTCGCCCTTCAGAAGCGACCCGCCGGACCAGATGATGTTGCGGAGGAAATCCGCCGAGATCGTCACGTACTCCGTCGTCACTGCGGAGAGGCCAAAGATGCCCTTGGCGCGGTCGGTGACTTTCGGGACCGCCGTGAGGAACTCCTCCCAACTCGTCGGCACGTTCACACCGGCCGCGTCCAGCAGCGCGTCGTTGTAGAACATCATGAAGGCATAGCTCATCAGCAGCACGCCTTGCGTCTTGCCGCCCCAGACGCATTGCTTCTGCAGCGATGACCAGTCGGTTTCGATGGGCGTGCCCTTGATGCGGTCGTCGAGCGGCATCAGCCAGTCCTGGCTCGCATATGCCCCGATGTTGTCGGGCGAGAGCTCCAGGAGCTGTGGCGGCCGGTTCGAGGCGAACCGGATCGTGAGCTGGTCCTGATAGTCCTTGTTCGCGATTCCGGTCATCGAGATGTGGACGTTCGGGTTCGTGTCGTTGAAGGCGGCGACGAGTTCCTTCCACCAGGTCGAGAATCCGGGCTCTTCGTATTGCCAGGTCGTTAGCTCGAGGCTCATCGGTGCGGCGTGCGCGGGGCGGATGAACGGGGCGGCGAGGGTGGCGGCGAGGGCGGTGCGGCGCGTGATTGCAAGCCGGGAACGAGCCTCCTCCCCTTGCGGGAGGGGGTACGGGGAGGGGGATCTCGCCTGGGGCTCCCCGCAAGGGGGCCGGGCCTGAAGCGCGCCCGTCGTTTCGTCCCGCATCGTTTCCTCCTGTGCTCGTTGGCGCTCAGCTGTTCCGCTTCTCCCAGCCCACGCTGAACATGTTCATGAAGTTCCGCGCGTTATACGGATGCTTCGAAAACGCCGCCCCGTTTACCGCCACACCATGCCCCGGCGCGTCGCTCGCCGCGAGAAACCCGTCCTGAATCCGAGGATACCCGGAAAAGATCTCGTCTGCCCATTCGACATGGAAATCGTCGAAACACTCCTGAATGAACGCATTGTGCGTCGCGATATCGAAATGCACGTTCAGCGCCGTGCTCAGCGGCGATTGCGCGTTGTGTGGCGACACCATCGCGCCGTAGGCGTCCGCCACCGCCGCGACCTCCTTCATCCGCCACAGCCCGCCGACCGACAGATATTCCGGCAGCACCATGTCGACGCCGCCCAACGCGAACAGCTGCGCGAATTTCCCCACGGTCTTGAACCGCTCGCCACCCGCCACCCGCACCGGACTCTCCCGCCCGACCCGCGCGAACGCCGGCACGTCCTCGGTCCAGGTGGGATCCTCGATCCACAGCGGCCGAAACTCTGCGACATCCCGTGCAACGGACAACGCCTCCACCGGCGTCAAGCGGTCGTGGAATTCCAGGATGATGTCGACATCGTCCGGCAAGGCTTCCCGCACCGCCGCGACGAGCGACAGCGTGCGGACCCGCTCGGCCCGGTCCAGCATCCGATAGTTGTGCCCGAACGGATCGAACTTCAGCGCGGAATACCCCTTCGCCGCCACCGCGCGCGTCCGTTCCGCGAACTTCACAGGGTCGCGCTCGGCTTGGTACCAGCCGTTCGCGTAGGTCCGGATGCGTTCATGCGCGCGGCCGCCGAGCAGCCGATAGAGCGGCAGCCCGAGCTCCTTGCCGACGATGTCCCAGCATGCCGTCTCGATGCCCGCCATCGCCGCCATGATCACGCCGTCGCCGGAGAGGTAGAGCGCCTTGTGCGCGTCCACCCAATTCGACTGGATCGCGCGCGGATCGCGGTCGATGAACAGCCGCGCGATTTCGCCGATGGCCGCGACCGTGGGCTGTGTCGTCAGCCCCGTCGTCGCCTCGCCCCAGCCCACATGGCCCTGATCCGTGGAGACCTTGACGAGGATCCAGTTCTTCCAGGGATTGCCGATCGCGAACGCCTCGATACGATCGATCTTCATGCCTGTACAGGATATTCCTGGCTGAGCAGGGGCCGCATGTCCGCGAGGATCTCGCCGAGATCCGCCATCGCGTGCTGGTCGAGCATCTTGCCGCCGGTCTGCCGGATCGCGCTGCAGCGGATCACGCCGCGCCGGCGGAGCACCTCCTTGTAGACGGCGGTGCCGTAACCGGTTTCGAACATCAGCAGGGGCAGGATCTGCTTGTAGATCTCTCGCGCCTTCGGGCGGTCACCGGATTCGAGCGCGTCCCACAGCGCCACATGTGCGTCGGTCACTTCGCAGGCCGGCATGGTGCCGCAGGCGCCGCGGCGGTGCTCGTCGAGCAGATGCCGCGCGGCCTTGCCGCCCATCATCCCTTCGAGCGCCGATCCCGCTGCTTCCGCGATCGCGGTCATCATGCTGCTCGCGAAATCGGTTTCTTCCTTGACGTAGCGCACGTCCGGCAGCTCGCGCAGCAGTTCGGCGACGAACCGCGCCGGCATCGGCGTGCCGCCCGGGCCGACCCAATTCTGCACGACGATAGGCAGGCGTCCGGCATCGTCGATCGCGCGGTAGTAGTCCATGATTTCCGGCTCGGTCGCGCGCGACATGTTCGGCGGCATCGCCATCAGCATGTCGGCCCCCATTGTTTCGGCCTCGCGCGCGAGCGTCGCGGCGATCATTTTCGTCGACGCGGTGACGCCCGCGACCACGACGGCACGGCCGGCGGTCTCCTCGATGACGGTGCGCATAACCGTGCGGCGCTCGTCGTCCGAGAGCCACGGCTGTTCGCTCGCATTGGCGGGCGCCACGAGGCCGTGCGCGCCGCAGGCGATGCAGAAGCGGACGGTTGCGCGCAGACCGTCGAGATCGAGGGAGAGGTCGGGGGCGAAGGGGGTGGGGACTATGACGAAGACGCCGTGGAATTTGGCTGCCACTTTGTTTCTCTCCCCTCGACGGACCACCCGTCCCCTGTTCGCTCGGAATGATAGCGTGAACAACCGCCGCTCGCCCATACCACGAGGAGCGAGCCTAGCTTGCCAGCACCAAGTCGCTCGCTCGTTCCGCTACGGCGATCGTCGCGGCATTGGCCATGGCTTGCGGGATGCTCGGGAACACGGATGCGTCCACCACCCGCAAGCCGGAGATCCCTATGACGCGGAGATCCGCATCGACCACGCCGCCGATGCGGCAGGTGCACGTCGGGTGGTGGAACGAGTTCGACGCCCGGCGAACGAAGGCGCGCCTTCCCGCGAGATCCGTACCGCTCGGCCCGGGGTAAACCTCCCGCTCGCGCCAGTCCGCGAAGGCTGCGGCTTCGCCGATCTCGCGGGCAAGGGCGATGCCATCGGCGAGCACATCGAGGTCCGACGGCTCGGCGAGGTAACTCGGATCGATCACCGCGGGCGCACGCGGGTCGGCGGATGCGAGGCGAACACTGCCACGGCTCGAGGGGCGCAGCAGACACGGCACGAGGACATAGGCGGGGGCCGTAAGCGGCCCGACGGTCGGCAGCACGAACGGGAGGGAAAGGCACATCACGAGCATGCGTGGGCTGTCGTTCGGCGCCTCCGGGACATAGAGCAGCGCGTCGGCGTGGTTGTACAACGACCGCGGCACGTCGCGACGCGCCGCATACGCCACGCCTGCGACGAGCAGATGATCTTCCAGGTTGCGTCCAACCTCCGGCGAGTCGAGGGCGACGGGAATTCCCACCGCGCGCAGAGCGCCGCTGGGGCCGATGCCGGAGAGCATCAGCAGACGCGGCGAATCGATCGCGCCCGCGCAGAGCAGCACGTCCCGTTCGGGGCGCAGAATGCGATCGGTCAGCCGAACGCCGACGCAACGCGCGTTCTCGATCGCCAACCCCAGCACCTGCGCGCCGACCAGTAGATCGACCGGGGCGCCATCGAGCGATCCGAGATAGGAGGTTGCCGCATCGTCACGGAGATGGCCGCGGATGCTGAGTTGATTCCAGGCGACGCCGGTCGTCTCTGCGCCCCCGATGTCGGGCGTATATGCGAAACCCATCTCCTGCGCCGCCGCAATGAACGCCGACGCGACCGGTGTGCGGTCCGTCACGCCGGCGAGCGAGAGCACGTGCAGCGGTCCGTCGCCGCCGCGCCACGCGTCGGCGCCACCGGAGAAGGTTTCGGCACGTTTGAAGAAGGGCAGCAGATCCGCGAAGCGCCACCCGTCCGGCCATCGGTCGTAGGCGGCAGGATGGCCCCGCTGATACGCGAGCGCATTGATGGCGCTCGAACCGCCGACCACCTTGCCGCGCGGACAGGTCACGACACGTCCGCCGAGACCCGGCTGGGGCGTGGTCAGATATCGCCAATCGACCTCGCTCCCTTGCAGCGCCGGCCACTCCGGCGGATCAGCGATCGCGGGGAGCGTGGCCGGGCCGCCCGCCTCGACGAGCAGCACGCGACGCCCGCCGCGGGCGAGCCGGTGCGCCAGCACACATCCCGCGGAGCCCGCGCCGACGATGACGTGGTCATAAGCGGAACGGAGCCGATCGGGCGAGACGTGGACGGCGACCGCGGCGTGGGCCGGCACCGTGCCCCCCAACCCGGTCAGCGAGACGCCACCGCTGAGCGTGGTAGCCAATAGCGTGCGCCGGCCGCATCTGCCGCGTTCGGTCGCTCGGTTCCGTCCGGCCGGTCTCGCCACGACGCCTGGCCCCCATGATGTCTCGCGCATCGGCCGAATGGAGGTGTAGCCTCCGTCGATGACGCGCGCGCCAGAAATCCTGGGTGGAATCGACTGCGATATCCACCCCGCGGTCCCCTCCATTACCGCCTTGCTCCCCTATCTCGATCCGTACTGGCGCCAGCAGATCACGACGCGCGGCATCGGCGGCCTCGACCTCGCCTCATTTCCCCACCGCATCCCCGCCAACGCGCGCCCCGACTGGCGTCCCGCGCTTGCCAAACCCGGCGCCGATCTCGACGCCGTCCGCGCCCAGGCGCTCGACGCGTTCGGCACGCGCGCCGCCATCTGCAATTGCCTCTACGGCGTGCAGGCCGTGTTCAACCCGCATTTCGCGACCGCCCTCGCCCGCGCCGTCAACGACTGGCTCGCCGCCGAGTGGCTCGACCGCGAGCCCCGCCTGCGCGCGTCCATCCTCGTTGCGCCGCAGGACCCGAATGAGGCCGCCGCGGAGATCGAGCGCCGCGCCGGCGATCCGCGGTTCGTGCAGGTACTCCTGCTGGTCATGGGCGACGCGCCGATCGGGCAGCGTGCGCATTGGCCGATCCTGGAGGCGGCCGCGCGCCACAAGCTCCCGATCGGCCTGCACGCCGGGAGCGCCGCGCGTCACGCGCCGACCGGGAATGGCTGGCCCTCCTACTATCTCGAGGATTACGTGAGCTACGCGCAGGCGTTCCAGGCGCAACTCCTCAGCCTCGTGCACGAGGGCGCGCTCGGGAAATTCCCCGATCTCACTGTCGTCTGCATCGAATCCGGCTTCACCTGGCTGCCGAATTTCCTCTGGCGTACCGCCAAGACCTGGCGCGGCGTGCGCAGCGAGGTGCCGTGGGTCGACCGCCCGCCGGCCGACATCCTCCGCGAGCGTGTGCGCGTGACGCTCCAGCCGGCGGACGCCCCGCCCGACGCCGATAGCATGTGCCGGGTGATCGAGCAGATCGGCAGCGACGAGATGTTGCTGTTTTCCACCGACTACCCGCACTGGCACTTCGATGGCGTGGACGCGTTTCCCGACGGAATAAGCCCCACACTCCGCCGCCGGATGCTGGTAGAAAATCCGCTCGCGACCTATCCCCGTTTGCAGGAGGTGCTCGCCGCATGAACGACATCAGCGATCTTCGCGCCGATCTGCGCGCCGCGCACGCGCCCGCAAAGCTCCGCCTGATCGATTGCGACGTGCATCACGCGATGCGCTCGCCGACGGACCTCCACCCGTATCTCTCCAAGCGCTGGCGCGACCATCTCGAAAGCTATGGCAGCCGGCCGCCGGTGCCGTTCGTCGGCAGCTCGCCCTATCCGAAAGCGGCCCCCGCGCTCTCCCGGCGCGATGCCTGGCCCGCAAACGGCGGCCCGCCGGGGTCGGATCTCGACACGATGCGCGAGCAGCTGCTCGACCGCTACGATATCGAGACGGGGATGCTGCACCTGCTGTTCCCGCAAGGCATGGACCAGCGCAACCAGGAGTTCGGCGCGGCACTGTGCCGCGCGCTCAACACCTGGACACACGAGAGCTGGACGAAGCCGGAGCCGCGCCTGAAGGGCGCGATCATGGTGCCGGGCGAAGATGCTGCCGCAGCCGTTGGGGAGATCGAATACTGGGCGGGTTCGTCCGGGTTCGCGCAGGTCGGGATGGTGACGCACACGATCGAGCCGCTCGGCCGCCGCCGCTACTGGCCGATCTACGAGGCCGCCGCGGCGCACGGCCTTCCGGTCGGACTGCACACCTCCGGGTTCAACGGCCATGCCGTCACCGGGACGGGTTGGCCCAGCTACTATGTCGAGGAGCATCACGAGGTTGCGCTGTCGCAGCAATCGGTGCTCGTCAGCCTCGTCTGCGAGGGTGTGTTCGAACGCTTCCCCGCGCTGAAAGTCGTGATCGTGGAAGCGGGATTCGCCTGGGTGCCGTCCGTCGCCTGGCGTCTCGACGCCGCGTGGCGGCGCATGCGCGACGAGGTTTCGCATCTCGCGCGCCCCCCGTCCGACTATATCCGCGAGCATGTCTGGTTCACCACGCAGCCTGCCGACGAACCCGATCGCCCGGACGACCTGCGCGCCGTCATCGACTGGCTCGGCTGGGACCGGCTGCTGTTCGCGACGGATTATCCGCACTGGGACATGGACGATCCCGAACACGCGCTGAAACTCCAGCTCAGCGAGGCGGAGCGGTGCATGGTCTTTCGCGACAACGCGCGGGCGGTGTACGCTCGCGCGTAACGCTCAGCCAAACCGGTCGCGCCAGCTCGCCTGCGCACCCGGAACGGGGAGGGCGGCGGCAGCATAGACGCCGCGCCCGATCGCCCGTGCGACCGCGATCGCCGCGGCATGCCCGAGCGCTGTCAGCTCGCCGACCGGATCGTTCAATCGCCGCGCGCCGGTGCTGGCGGCGAAGATCGTATCACCGTCCATGGGCGCGTGCGCCGGGAGGACGGCGCGGGCGAGACCGTCATGCGCCATGATCGCGAGCCGTTTCGCTTGCGGCCTGGTCAGCGCCGTGTCGGTGACGACCGCGCCGATGGTGGTGCTCGGAATCCGCGTGCCCTTCGTGCGCAGGGCATGAGCGTCCGGCGGCATTCCGGACGGCCAGCCGAGGCCGCCGAATTCGCGGTCGCGCTCGAATGGCGCTGCCCAGAACCAGCGGCCCTCGCCGACGGTCGGGGCGCCGGCCGCGTTGACCGCGATGAGCGCCGTCACGCGATGGCCCGCCGCGGTCGTCTCGCTCGCGCATCCGAAGCCACCCTTCACGGTCGCGGTGGTCGCGCCCGTCCCGGCGCCGACGCTGCCTTCCGCGACTGGCCGGTGCGATGCGGCCGTTGCTGCGGCGTAACCGAGGTCGCGATAGGGCGAGAACCGGCCCCAGTCCTTGTTCCCGCCGTTCGCCAGGTCGAACAGGATCGCGCCCGGCACGAGCGGGACGCGGATGCCGCGGATCTCGAAGCCGCGCCCCGCCTCCCGCAACGCGGCCTGCACGCCGCCCGGCGCATCCAGCCCGAAGGCGGAACCGCCCGACAGCACCAGCGCGTCGACCCGCTCGATGCTGTTCTCCGGCGCGAGCAGGTCGGTGTCACGCCCGCCCGGCGCCCCGCCAAGCACCATGACCGCGGCAACCGCCGCGGCGTCGAAGACGATCGCGGTGACGCCGGAGCCGAGCGTCGGGTCGGTCGCGTGGCCGACCGCGACACCCGGGATGCCGATTTCCACCGTCATGCAAAGCTGCCATTCATCTTTCCCGATGATAGCTTGCGCGGCTTGCCGCGAGGAGACGACCCATTCCCCAGCTCCCGATGACCCGATGAGCGCCGCGACCGCTCTTCCGGCGCCAAGCGCGCCCGCCGCGCCGCAGGTCTCCATCCCGGCCGCCGAGCTGTTCGAGATCGTCACCGAGAACGTCGAGGCCGGACGGCTGGACCGCGCCGACCGGCTGATCGGGCATGTCCTATCCGCCTATCCCAACAGCGCGGATGCGCTGCACGTGAAGGGGCTGATCGCGGCCAAGCGCAAGCGTCCGGCCGAAGCGGCCGCCCTCATGGAAAAGGGAGTCGCCGCGGGCGGGCGGCGCGCGGGACAGCTTCGCAATCTCTCCGAAATCTACCGGCTGCTCGGGCGACTCGACGAAGGCCTTGCGCTGGCGCGGCAGGCCATCGCCGCGGACCCAGCCGATGCGGCCGGACCGTTCAACCTCGCCATGCTCCATTACGACCGGATGGAGATCGACGCCTGCATCCGCGCCGCGCGGCACGCGCTGCAGCTCAAGAAGAACCTTCCGGCCGCGCACATGAAGCTCGCCCAGGCATTGCTGCTCAAGGGCGAGCTTGCCGAAGGCTGGGACGAGTACGAGTGGCGCTATCAGATCCCCGGCGCACAGCCGCTCATGCCGGCGACCGACCGCCCGCAATGGGATGGCACGCCGTTGGGTGACAAGCGACTGCTGCTTGTCGCCGACCAGGGCTACGGCGACGTCGTCATGTTCGCCCGCTACGTGCCGTGGGCGCTCGAGCGCTGCCCGAACACGGTGATCGCCTGCAGTAACGAGATGATGCCGGTGCTGCGCCGGCTGCTCCCCCAGGTCACGCTGCTGACGAACTGGGCGGACATCGGGCCCTACGAAGCCTACTGCCCGCTCTCCGGTCTGCCGCGCCGGCACGGGACGCGGCCGGACAGCATCCCCGCCCCGATCCCTTACCTCCATGCCGATCCCGAGCGGGTGCCGGCGTGGCGCAACCGGCTCGATGCCCAGGTGCCGCCGCGGCTGAAGCGGATCGGGATCGCCTGGGCCGGGCGCCCCAGCCATAACAACGACCACAACCGCACCACGGATCTCGCCGCCTTCGCACCGCTCGGCGAGGTGCCGGGGATCGCGCTGCTGTCGTTGCAGAAGGGCGACGCCACGTCGCAGATCGCCGGGTGGCACGGTCCCGCGCCGCTGATCGACATCGGCCGCCAACTCGAGACCTTCGAGGATACGATGGCGGTCATCGACCAGCTCGACCTGACGGTGGTCGTCGACACCGCGATCGGCCATTTCGCGGGCGCCATGAACAAGCCCGTCTGGGTCGTCGTTCCGTTCGCGCCGGATTGGCGGTGGCTGGCCGACCGCGCGGATACGCCCTGGTATCCGTCGATGCGCCTGTTCCGCCACCCAGCGCCGCGGCGCTGGGACGTGGTGATGCCGGCGGTCGCGGCCGAGCTCCGGCGGCATGTTTCGATCTAGCCGCGCGCTCCGGCCGCCCCCACGTCGCGGTGCTGCGGTTCCGGAATCGGCTCGATGCGGCCCAGCATGAACACGTATGCCGCGATCCCAACCGCGAGCACCACTCCCGCCACCAGGAAAGCGCCTGCGAAGGAGCCGGTCATCCCCACGATGTAGCCGGTCACGATCGGCGCGACGACGGCCATCATGGCGTTGACCCAGTTCATGATGCCGCCGATCGTCCCGGTGCCGCCGCGCGGCGCGATCAGAGCCGGGATCGACCATCCGGCCGGGGCTGCCGCTGCAAGTCCCGAGAGCGAGACGGAGAGCCAGACGAGCGCCCAGGTCGCGTTGCTGGTGAAGCCGGCGCCAAAGATCGCGCAGCCGATGAGCATGCCGATCACCAGCACCGACTTGCGCACCCGCGTCGGGTCGTAGCCGGACTGGATCAGGTGGTCGATCACCCACCCGCCGAAGAACAGGTCCGCGATCGTCGCGCAGAACCATGGGATCGTCGTGAACGTCGCCGAGCCGAGGATACTCATGTGCATCTCGCGCACGAAGTAGTTCGGCAGCCAGGTCGAGAACAGCGCGAAGGAGTAGCCGTAACAGGCGAACCCGATCGTCAGTCCCCAGACTTTCCGGCGCGCGATGATGTAGCCGAACATGCCGGCGATGCCTTCGCTGCTCTCGCCCTCCGGGGTCGCGCCGCCCTCGCGGATATACGCCAGCTCCTCCGGCGACAGGCCCTTATCCTTGCTGGGGTCGCGGTAGATCAGCAGGAAGGCGAAGAAGTAGACGAGGCTCAGCCCCGCGACGCAGAGGAACGCGCCGCGCCAGCCGAACTGGACGGTGATGAACCCGACCAGCGGGACGCCGATCACGTTGGAGAACTTCGCTGCCGCGTCGAACAGCGCGGTCGCGAGCCCGCGTTCCTGGCGCGGGAACCAATAGCCGGTCGCCTTCGCGTTTGCCGGGAAGCCCGGCGCTTCGGCCACTCCCAGCACGAGCCGCGCGGCGAAAATTCCGCCGATGCCGCTGGCGAACGCGGTGATGAAGGACGCGCAGGCCCAGAGAAGCGTGCCGATCCGGTTGACCAAGGTGACCCCGAAGCGGTCGAGCACGATCCCGGCGGGGATTTGCAGCAGCGAGTAGCTCCAGTTGAATGCGCTGAAGAGGAAGCCGAGCGTGATCGCGTTGATCGCGAATTCCCGCTGCAGATCGGGTGCCGCGACCGAGATGACGCTGCGGTCGAAGTAGTTCACCAGCACGCCCGCGCCGAGCAGGAGGCCGATGCGCCAGCGCCGTCCGGCGACATGATGTTCCTGGATGTGTTTCTGTATATGCTGCATGACCATTCCTCCGCAGTCGGTGCTCGACGGCGCCCGCCGCTTTGGTTCTGGTCCCGGGCCTCTCGCCCGTTCGCCTCATTCCCGCAACGCCGCCCAGATCCTCCGCCGCACGTCCTCCGGCTCCGCGTCGAGCACCGCGGTGACGGCGCGGAGCGTGCGGCGCAGCGTGTAGACTTGGTCGAGCAGGTCGAGCACGAGCGGCACGGTCTCCACCTCCACTCCCATCGCGACCCGCAGGTCGCGGATCAGGCGGATGCGCGCCACGTCGATCTCGGCGAACACGAAGTCCTCCGGGGGGAATGGCTCGGGGGCGACCCAGCCGCGCGCGATCCAGTCGCGCAGGTCGGGTTCCCCGATCCCACCCACGACGGCGACGACGGCTGCGATGCGCATCATGCGGCCTCCCGGTCGTCGCGGAGGGACGCGCGCGGATCGAACGGATGCGCCGGCTTCCAGTCGCGCAGGAACTCGGCGAGCGCGGGCTCGTTGCCGGGCGGCAGAACGACCTTGAGCTCGACCACCTGGTTGCCGCCCTTGATCCCCCTCCCGCGCAGCCGCAGCCGCGTGCCGGTCCCGGATCCCGCCGGGATGCTCAGTCGCACCGGACCCTTGATCGTCGGCACCTCGATCGCGGTGCCGAGCACTGCCTCCTGGAGAGAGACGGGGAGGTCGAGATGAACGTCGTCGCCCTCGCGGCGGAAGAACGGATGCGGAGCGACGCTGATCTCGATCATCGCGTCGCCCGCAGGTCCGCCGCCGAGAGCGGGTTGCCCCTGGCCCTTGAGGCGCATGACGTGGCCGTCGCGGATGCCGGCCGGGATCGTCACGTCGAGGGTGCGGCCGTCCGGTAGCGTCAGGCGGCGCACCGCGCCGGTCGCGGCGGCCACGAAGTCGATCGTCAGGCTGTAGGTCACGTTACGCCCGCGCCCGCGCGCCGCGCCGCCCCCGCCGCGGAAGCCCCCGCCGAAGGCATGGCCGAACAGGTCCTCCAGATCCTCCGGCGAGAGCCCCGAGCCGTAGCGCGCCTCCCCTCCGGCGTCGCTGAAGTCGCGATAGTAGCGCGGCTCGGGCGCGCGCTCGTTGCCGGCGGCGTCGATCTCGCCACGGTCGAAGCGCCCGCGCTTATCGGGGTCGCTGAGGATGTCGTTGGCGGCGTTGATCTCTTTGAACTTTTCGGCCGCATCGGGCTTCCCCGGGTTGAGATCGGGGTGGTGCTTCTTTGCGAGCTTCCGATAAGCCGTGCGGATCGTCTCGTCGCTAGCGTCGCGCTGTACCCCGAGGACTTTGTAAGGATCTTCCATTCGTTTCGTCTGATGCTGCCGGAACGCCTGCCGTTCCGCCACTGATTGCGGGAGCGGTGTATCTGGATACTGGCGGTTTCGCCGACAACCAGCCGCCGCCCGCTTACGCCGCGCCAGCGGTGATGCGGCCGTCCAGACGGTTCCGCATCTCCGCCGCGAATACTCGCGCGTGTCCTCGCGCATGACGGCGCACCTCTCCGCGCGATGCGCGAGAGGGGGCCGGGAGAAGCGGTGCCGGGCGACGGCGCCGAGGG
>DATAPS010000171.1:0-7634 GCA_036265085.1 Acetobacteraceae bacterium
CCATGGTATTCGCGGGCGATCCGGGTCACCCAGCCCCAGCTCTCCCGCACGCCATACGCGGCGAGGGGATTCGGCCGTGGCTTCCGCGCCGAGCGTTCGCGCGTCCGTCCCTGACCCGGCTCCGGCAGTTTCCGCAGCGTACCCGCCTGGATGCGTCCGAGGAGGGCGAGGAAGCGGCGGCGGAGGTTGTTCAGCCGCATGTGGACCAGGTTGATCAGCGCGATGGCGAGCGCCGGACCGAGAATGGAATGCGGCCGATGCCGGTTGCCGACCGCGAGCGCCACGCCGTGCATGATGCTGGTGAAGCGGGTGGCGAGGGGGAGCGGCGCGCGTGTATTCATCCAGGCATAGAAGCACAGCACGTTGATTTTGGGCAAGGAGCACGCTCTGTTAACGGCCGCGAAATCGACGTTATTTGTGCGTGACGAACGTCGCGAGGGCGTCGCCGATGGACCACAACGCGGCCCACCCCAGCCGACCAAAGCGGGCTTCACCCTCGACCGGGCCCGCACTGGGCGTTTGATTGACGAGACGGCGCGAGCGGCGGTCGCGCACGAACGCCCGGCTCGGGCATGGCGTCACCCCCGGCCCGCACGCACAGCTCGTTTCGCGCGCGGCTTGCGCAGGACGCTGGCGAGCGACGTGCCGTCCAGCACGCCGGAGACGGCGTCGCGTGCTTGTTGCAGTACGGGACGGAGGCGGCAGACTTCCGGATCGACGCAATCGGCGCACGCGCCGTACTGGGTACGGCTGGAACACGGTGTCAACGCGAGCGGGCCATCGATAGCGCGGATAACGTCGCCGAGGGCGATACGGCTGGGCGGCCGCGTCAGCCGATAGCCGCCGTACCGGCCGCGATGGCTGTCGACCAAACCCTGGTCGCGCAATTCGACAAGGATCGCTTCAAGGAATTTTTTGGGGATCTTCGCCTCGGCCGCGATCTCGGTCGCGAGCGTCCAGGTCCGGTCGGCATCGTGCTCCGCCAAACAGGTGGCCGCGCGCAGGGCATACTTCGCTTTGCTCGACAACATCGTGATGACCGGACCGGGGGACGATTGCCGCGGCACGATACCGCCTCGCCCCTGATTCGGAAAACGCCGGGGCCTGAATCACGAGCGCGGAATTGGAACCGGGGAATGAACTGCTTCCGACGTCGCGACTGAGAGCTGAAACTTCTTTCTCAAATCACTCGTCCGCGAATTGCAATTTTTTGGTTGACGCAGTCGGACGCCAGGACCTTTTATCTCCTAGTGACCGAGTAGGGATAGTTCGTGGCCTCTACCAGTTGAACGCATACACCGTGAGGAAGTGAACGGTCACCTTTCGCAGGCCATGCCGGGCAGGAGGCGTGCGATACGGACGAGGGATACGCGCCTCCCGTCTCGATCGAACTTGTCGCCTTTGGAGACATGCAGATGAACCGTCGAAATTTCCTGAGCGCCACCGCCGCAGCAGCTCTTGTCACGCTCGGTCCGCGCGCCGGTGCGGCGCAGTCCGCCCTTCCGAGCGAGATCCGCATCGGCTACCAGAAGAGCGGTCCACTGCTGATCACAAAGCAGGACAGGCTCCTGGAGAAGAAGTTCGGCGACCGAGCCGTCGCGGTAAAATGGTTGGAGTTTCCGTTCGGGCCGCCGCTGCTGGAGGCACTGAACACCGGCAACATCGACTATGGAGCAACCGGCGATACGCCGCCCATCTTCGCTCAGGCGGCGCGCGCCAAGCTGCTCTACGTGGCCGCAAATCCCGGTCGGGGCGACACCCAGGCGATCGTCGTTCCACCGGACTCGCCATTGCAGAACATCCGCGATCTCAAAGGCAAGAAGGTCGGCATCGCGAAAGCGTCGAGTGCGCACGACCTCGCGGTGGCGGCCGTCGAGAGCGCCGGCCTCGCGTTCACTGACATCGTACCGGTGTATCTTGCACCGGCGGACGCGGCGGTGGCGTTCGCGCGCGGCGCGATCGATGCGTGGTCGATCTGGGATCCGTTCCTGGCCATCGCCGAGATTACCCGGAATGCTCGCCGATTGCCGATCGATCCCGCCACGGCGTCACAGAATTCGTTCTACCTGGCGAATCGCGATTTCGTCGGCAAGTACCCGCATGTAGTCGCCATCATTAACGCCGCTGTCGCGGACGCTTCGAGCTGGGCGAAAGATCATCGCGAGGAAGCAGCTCAGATTTTCTCGGATGCCACCGGCGTCGATCTGGCCGCACAGCGACGCACCGTATTGCGGACGGACTTCATGTTCTCGCCCATGACCCCTCCCATCATCACGCAGCAACAAGCGGTCGCCGACCGGTTCCGCAGGCTCGGGCTGATCCCTTCGCCGGTGCGCGTGAGCGACATCGTCTGGACCTGGACACCTTCCGCCTGAGGCTATCCACCGCGATCCCGAAAGGATTTCAGATGAGTACGAGCCCCAATCCACTCGGCGTCTATTGGTTCATCCCCGTCAGCGGTGACGGGTCCTATCTCGGTACGACGACCGGCAGCCGGCCCCCCGATTTCCGCTATCTGAAGGAGATTGCGCAGGCAGTCGATCGCCTCGGCTTCGAGGGCGTGCTGATCCCGACCGGGCAGGGCTGCGACGACCCCTGGATCGTCTCGGCCGCGCTGGCCGCGCACACTGAGCGGCTGCGCTTCCTCGCCGCACTGCGTCCGGGTGTCGGGTCGCCGACGCATTTCGCGCGGCAGACGGCCGCACTCGACCGGCTGAGCAACGGCCGGTTCCTGGTCAACATCGTCGCGGGCGGCAACGGCACCGAGCTGGCCGGTGACGGCGTGTTCCTCTCGCATGATGAGCGCTACGCGCATGCCGCCGAGTTCCTTCATGTCTACGACCGACTTCTGCGGGGCGAGCGCGTCTCATTCGACGGGAAATACGTCAAGGTCGAAGGCGCACGGCTGAACTTTCCGGTCGTGCACCTCCCGCGGCCGCCGATCTGGTTCGGCGGGTCGTCTGAGGCAGCGATGGATGTCGCGGCGGAACGTGTCGATGTCTATCTCACCTGGGGCGAGCCGGTCGCGGACGTCAAGGAGAAGCTCGATGCTGTCCGAGATCGCGCGGCGTTACGCGGGCGCCACGTCCGGTTCGGCCTGCGCATCCATCTCATCGTGCGCGAAACCGAGGACGAGGCTTGGCGCGCGGCCGAGCGGCTGATTGCGAACGTCAGCGATGCCGCAATCGAAGCGGCGCAAAAGAAGTTCGCGACTGAGTCGGATTCGGTCGGCCAGAAGCGCATGGCGGCGCTGCATGGCGGGGGCCAGCGCGACCGCCTGGTGCTCGCCCCGAATCTCTGGGCGGGCGTCGGGCTGGTGCGCGGAGGCGCAGGCACCGCGCTGGTCGGCGATCCCGAAACTGTGGCCGCTCGGCTGCGGGAATACCAGGCGTTGGGAATCGAAACGATCATCGCGTCGGGCTATCCGCACCTGGAGGAGGCTTACAAGGTCGCAGAGTTGCTGTTCCCCGCGCTCGGCATCGGCGCCACATCGCACCTGTCGCATCGCACCCCGGTCGGCGAGTTCGGCACCGGCTTCCGCGCGGCCGCGGCGGCGTCGTGAGGAGGCGCTGGTGAACACGCTCGTTTCGGCCCGCGCTGCGGCGCGAGACCGGCTTATCCCAGCGCCATCCTCAACACCAAGGTTCCGGCTCGGCGGCCGCTCGACCAAGGCGATTTCCTTTGCGGTGCCTGCCGCGCTCCTTGTTCTATGGCAGGCCGCCTCTTCCGCCGGAATCCTGTCGGATGACATCCTGCCGAGCCCTGCTGCTGTGGTCGCCGCGCTGAAGCGGCTGACACTGTCGGGCGAGTTCGCAACGAACGTTGAAGTCAGCTTCCTCCGCGCCATCACTGGCCTCGCCGTGGGCGGTGGGATCGGCGTCGCGTTCGGTCTCGCCAACGGCATGTCGAAGCTGTCCGAGGCATTGTCGGACTCGACGATTCAGATGGTTCGAACGATTCCGCACCTGGCTCTGATCCCGCTCGTGATCCTGTGGTTCGGCATCGATGAGAAAGCGAAGCTGTTCCTCGTCGCACTGGGGACGTTCTTCCCGATCTACGCCAACACCGTTCACGGCATCCGCAGCGTCGATCCGCAGCTCATAGAAATGGGCCGCTCCTACGGCATGTCGTCCGTCACGATGTTCCGGCGCGTGATCCTTCCGGGCGCGCTGCCGTCGATCTTCGTCGGGCTGCGTTACGCGCTCGGCATCATGTGGCTGACGCTGATCGTTGCGGAGACGATCGCGGCGCAATCCGGCATCGGCTACATGGCAATGCAGGCGCGCGAGTTCATGCAGACCGACGTGGTGGTGCTCTCCATCCTGATCTACGCAGCGCTCGGCAAACTGGCGGATTCTGTCGCAAGATGGCTGGAGGCGTCGTTCCTCGCCTGGAACCCCGCGTATCGCCGCGGAGGCGCGGGATGAGCGGCACGGGCGGGCTATCCGTCACCGCACGGGGGCTGTCCAAGAACTTCGGCCCGCAGAAAGTGATCGACGATCTGGAACTGCACGTGCCCGCCGGGCAGTTCCTCGCCATCGTCGGGCGCAGCGGCTGCGGCAAGAGCACGCTGCTGCGGCTGCTCTGCGGGCTGGAGACGCCGAGCGGCGGCGCATTCTGGATTGGCGACGGCGGCTTGCCGTCGGCATCGGGCGGCGTGGTGCGCATGATGTTCCAGGAGCCGCGCCTGCTGCCCTGGGTATCCGTGGCCGGCAACGTGCAGGTGGGCCTCGGCGGGTCGCGCGCAGATCGGAATGACGAGACGCGCGTGATGAACGCACTGGACGCGGTCGGCTTGCGCGATCGTGATCGCGCCTGGCCGGGTGTGTTATCCGGCGGCCAGAAACAGCGGGTGGCGCTCGCGCGCGCGCTGGTCTCGCGCCCGCGCATCCTGGCGCTGGACGAACCGCTCGGCGCACTCGACGCGCTGACGCGCATCGAGATGCAGGAGCTGATCGAAGAGGTGTGGCTCGATCAGGGGTTCACCGGGCTGCTCGTAACGCACGACGTGACGGAGGCGCTGATGCTGGCGGATCGCGTGGTGCTCATCGAGCACGGCGCCATCGCGTTCGATCTCGAGGTCCGTTTGCCGCGCCCCCGCCGGCATGGCGCGGCCGAGATCGGCGCGTTGGAAGACGAACTGCTTGGGCGGCTGCTTCGCCATCGCGCCGGCGGGTGCGCTGGCGGCGACGGCGGATTTGTCCATCGTGTGACCGGGGAGCGGGCAGGCGGCGCTCGGAGCGGCAGCGCGATCCGGCACGGGCCCCCGTGATCCGATGCGAAGTCCGGATTCAGGATTCCGGATTGATCTGACCTCCAACGAAAGCCGCCGTCACGGCGCGAGCGTGTGCATCGCGATCGTCAGCACGATGAGCGAGAGGCTCCGGATCCAGCTCGCACCGAGTGTGCTGAGCGGGTAATCACCCGACAGTGGTGCCGCGGCGGCGGCGCGCCGACCGCAAGAGTCGGGGTGCGTCGCCGGTGTGGCCATGCCGCCTCGGGCGGGGGTTAGGATGGTGTTGCGAGCAACATCAACCCCTCTCCGGAGAGCCACATGACCACGAACCAGAAGATAGCACGGCGCAAGCTCAGCTTGCTCGAACTCGCCACCGATCTCGGCAACGTCTCTCCACAGCCTGCATGGCGAAATCGACGTATTTAGCCGTTACGAGCGGCGCGAACATTGCTCGCTCGTGGCGACTGGGCCGAATGAAGCTCCGTCCCTCCGCCTGACTCTGTCCCCGGAGGCGGGGATTTGACGGCGATGGCCAAGGACGCTGCAGTCAGCAGAACGTCGGTTCCCAGGGGAAGCCGATTCACATACCGGGAGAGCATTTCGTGGAGATAGCCGATCTCATTCTGCCTGTCTTTGCCGTGATCGTGACCGGCTGGCTCGCCGGGTATCTCGGATATGTGTCGCGCGCCCTGTCTGATGCACTCATCCATTTCGCCTACAATATCGCGATGCCCGCCCTGCTGTTCGTTACAATCGGGCAGGAATCGGCGCGGGCACTTCTCGCATGGCGGTTCCTGATCGCGTTCGGCGGCGGTTCGCTCGTCTGCTTTGCCGTCGTCTTCTTTTCAAGTGCCCGGCGAACCGGTCATAATGTGCCGAGCCAGACGATGTACGGCATGTCTGCGTCCATGACCAACACGGGGTTTGTGGCGCTGCCGATCCTTCAGGCGCTTTACGGCCCGCACGCAGTCCTGCCGGCGGCGATCGCCACGGTCTTCGTCGCGGTGGTGATGTTCCCTGCGGCAGTCCTCCTGCTGGAGATCAAGGGGACATCCGGTCGCATACCACGCGGGGTATTGATACGGCACATTGTGCTCAACCCTTTGGTTCTGTCGACGCTTCTCGGCGTCGTCTGGTCGGTCATCCACGCGCCGCTTCCGGGCCCTTTGACCGCCTACCTGAAGATCTTCGCCGACGCGCTGACGCCATGCGCGCTGTTCGCGATCGGGCTTGGGCTGTCGCTGGACGGAATGCGCGCCAATCTCAGGCCATCCTTGGCACTGGCAGGCGTCAAGCTGATCATCATGCCCATTGTCGTGTACGGTGTCGCGTTAGCTTGCGGACTGGGGCCGCTCTACACGATCGCAGCCGTCATCTGCTCGGCAGTGCCGACGGCAAAGACGGTCTTCATTCTCGCGGGCGAATACAAATGCGAAGAGCCGATGGTGGCCACGACGGTGTCCTTGACGACGCTGCTCTCCATCGTCTCGCTGGTGGTCTGGCTTTATGCGCTGTCCGGGCTCAATGCCGAGTTAGCCGCCGGAAGCTGATGGATCGCAACCAATGCGAGAACGTGTTCGCCCGAGGCGTTTGCGTTGGTCACGATGCGAAACCCCTGGCGGCGCGTGAAGTTGCGGGCAGATCTCGGCCGTGAGGCGCGGCGACCGTCGGCCGGGCGGTGTCGGATGGAGTCAATCTCGCGCCGGGGCAGGCAGAGAGAGCTGCTCAAATCAAACCAGCCAGGTCTGAAAAGTGCCAATTCCGGAAGTGAACATTTCATTCGATCACCTCGTCGGCCTGGCGAGCAGCGGCAGAATGTAATCCTGGTTCAACACCAAACCCCGTTTCACGAACCATCGTCGCTTCAACCGTAACCAGATGGTTCGATCGTTAAATGCAATCGAAACATGATGTTCGTCATATAAGAGCGGGCTTCGACAGCGCTTGACGAACTGCCGAAGACCCGATGTCGAAAATGATCAGCGTTCAATCTGGTTGGAGAACCATTATGCCGCTATGGAAAGTCTATCATCCCGTTGGTGCCTACTCAGCTCAGGATAAAAAGGAGTTCGCCGAAAAGGCGAGGGGCGGGCGCCTTGGCCTCGGAGATCTCGCGAGCCAGCACGGCCCGGCGTTCTTCCAGCTTCAGGAGCCGATCGTTCACGACCGCCGCCGGCGTGCCGTTGGCGAGCGCGTCGACAAGGCGCTCGATCTGCTGCTCGGTGCGCTGTCGCTCTGCCGCGCGCGCCCGGTTCTCGGCGTCCGTGTTGCCCTGCAGCCGGTTCCATTCTTCCACGAACGCTTCGGCGAATTCCTTGAACAGCGCCGGGTCCATCAGCCGGGTGCGCAATGTTTCCAGCGCGCGCGCCTCAAGGTCTTCGCTACGGATAGTCTTCAG
>DATAPS010000172.1:0-2876 GCA_036265085.1 Acetobacteraceae bacterium
CGGCGCGCAAGCCGTATGAGCGGCTGCCGCGTCGGTTCGGCTGTCTGGTGGCGCTGGTGCCGGGGGATGCGGTGGGGTTCGGGCTCAACCTGGTGCAATTGCTGGCGGAACCCGAGATGCAGGCGCTGCTGAAGGCGGCGCCGCAGCTCCATCGGATGCTGCGGCCGCTGTGCCGGATGCTGGCCGCCCAACCGTCGCCCGAGCTGCTGCCGCCGCTGCCGCCCCGCGTGCCCAAGCCGCGGCCGCGCCGCGCCAAACCCGTCCGGAATAGCGCAGAGCACCCGCTCCCGACATTCCGCACGCGCGGCGGACAGCTCATGATCAAACTGTCGGAGAGCATTTCCGTCCCGGCGGTCGTTTCAAAAAATCGGACCTAGACGCGCAGGGTGTCAGTGCACCTATATTGTTATGATATAGTAAAGTTCCGTGCCATCAACGATCGTGATCGACAAGCAGTGACATGCCGCACCGGTATTCTGGACACCGGCATTCCCGGTACCGCGGCTCCGCACCGGATCGCGATCAAACCACCCGCACCCCGTAAAACAGCGGAAATCCGCGCGGAATGTCCACCACCCGCTTCGCGAACGCATAAGGCACATATGACTCGCCCAGCGGAATGAACGGCACGTCAATCCACATCTGCGCCTGGATGTCGCGGCAGACCGCCTGTTGCCGCGCGAGATCGTCGGTCGTCAGCCAGGCCGCCCGCAGTGCCTCGATCTTCGGGCTCGTCGGCCAGCCCACCCAGGCGGCGCGCCCGTCCGCCCGCAGGCCGAGATGCGCGGCGGGATCGAAGATCGCGGTGCCGGTGAGATTGGTGAAGAACACGCTCCAGCCGCCGCGCTCCACCGGATCCATCTTCGCTCGCCGCTGGATCAGCGTCCCCCAATCCATCGATTGCAGATCGACGTTGAACCCCATCCGCTGCAGCTCGTCCGCCCCGACCGCCGCCATCGCCGCACCGTCCGGCAGGTCCGCCTGGCTCATCACGACGATGCGTTCGCCCTGGTATCCTGCCGCCGCAAGATCCTGCTTCGCCCTCGCCGCGTCGCGCGGCCCGGTCAGCACCGAGAGTCCGGCATCGCTCGCCATCGGGCTTTCCACCGCGAAGGCGCCGACGCCGGTCTTCCAATAAGCCCGGTCCTCGCCCGCCAGCGCGGTCATGAAATCGGTCTGATCGATCACGCCGAGCACGGCGCGCCGGACCGCCGGATTGTCGAACGGCGGATGCAGGTGATTGAACCGCATGCAGCCGATGCGTCCGCCGGAGCCCAGCACCTTCACCAGCAGCCCAGCGGCCGCGAGCTTCGGCAGCAGGTCGTAGGACGGATTGCCCCACCACTCCGCTTCCCCCGATTGCAGTGCCGCCGCCGCGGTCGCCGGATCGGGGATCACGTGCCACTCGACCCGATCGAGATGCACGATTTTCGGCCCCGCGGTGAAGCTCGCCACCCCGTCCGGCCGCGGGACATACTTATCGAACTTCGCGTAGACCACCCGCGCCCCCGGCACGCGCTCGTCGGTCACGAATCGGAACGGCCCGCTGCCGACCATCTCCTTCACCTGCGTGTTCGGATCGGTCGCCGCGATCCGCGCCGGCATCACCACCGGCCCGTTCGCCAGCGCCCGCGAGATCGGAAACGGATGCTTCAGCCGAAACCGGATCGTCCGGTCGTCCGTCGCGGCGATCTCATCGGTCGCATCGATCAGCGCCTGCCCGAACACGCTGCGCGCCGCCCAGCGCCGAATGCTCGCCACCGCATCCGCCGCGACGACCCGCGCGCCGTCATGGAATACCAGCCCGTCGCGCAGCGTCAGGGTCCAGACCGTGCCGCCGGCGTCGATCGTGTGCCCCGAGACCATCTGCGGCTGCACGTTGATCGTCGCGTCGTAGCCGTAGAGCGTATCGAACACGAGATAGGCGTGATCCCGTGTCACCGTCGCGGTCGTCCAGACGGGATCGAGCACGGTCACATCCGTCTCCGGGATGAACCGCAGCACCCGCCCCTCGCCGCCCTGCGCCGGCGCCGCGAGCGCCATCGCCGCAGCCCCTCCCAGAAACGCCCGCCGCCGCATCCGCATCGCCGCACTCTCCGCAGTTCGTCACTAGCATTACACACGCCGCTCAAGGCCCGCCGCAACGAATGAAGGATTCGCGATCCCGTTCGACGGCGCATACGAGACGCTGCCCGACGTCTGGACCGCGCTCGCGCTCAAGCGGGGGTGACGCACGCGGTCGGCCGCCCTAGCCTGCCGACGCATTCGCATGCATCGCCGCCGATGACCCGCTTCTCCCTCGTGACCCTGCTCCGCCACGCCTTCGACTCCAGCGTGAAATGGCCCGAGCAATGGCGCGCGGCCGCCCCCAAGCCGCGCTACGACGCCGTCGTCGTCGGCGCCGGCGGGCATGGGTTGGCGACCGCCTACTACCTCGCCGCCGAGCACGGGATGCGCGATATCGGCGTGGTCGAGAAGGGATGGCTCGGCGGCGGCAACACCGGCCGCAACACGACGATCATCCGCTCCAACTATCTCTGGCCGGAGAGCCAGGCGCTCTACGACCACGCGGTGAAGCTGTGGGACGGGCTGTCCCGCACGCTGAACTACAACGTCATGTATTCCCCGCGCGGCGTGATGGTCCTCGCCCACAATCACCACGAGGTGCTGACCGCGCAGCGCCACATCCACGCCAACCGCCTCAGCGGCATCGACAACGAATGGCTGACCCCCGAGCAGGCGAAGGCGTTCTGCCCGCTGCTCAACACCTCCGCATCACTCCGCTACCCCGTCCACGGCGCCGCCCTGCAACGCCGCGGCGGCACCGCACGCCACGATGCGGTCGCCTGGGGCTTCGCGCGGGCAGCCAACGCGCT
>DATAPS010000173.1:0-3394 GCA_036265085.1 Acetobacteraceae bacterium
GAGCATGCGGCAGAGCGGACGCAGGATGCGGCCCATGCGGCGCGGCTCGGCGGCGATCGTCGCCTGCATCTCCGGGTCTTCCAGCAGGCGCTGCAGCTCGTCGCCATTGCGGCAGGCGATGTTGACCACCCAGCCCCAGCGTTCCCGCACGCCGTATCCGGCCAGGAGATTCGGCCGTGGCGTCCGCGCCGAGGGTTTGCGTCTGCGTCCCTGGCCCGGCTCCGGCAGTTTGCGCAGCGTGCCGGCCTGGATGCGCTCGACCAGGGTGACGAAGCGGCGGCGGAGGTTTTGCAGCCGAAAGGCGATCAGGTTGAGCAGCGCCCCGGCGAGGGCCGGGCCGAGGATGGAGTCCGCCCGATAGCGGGTGCCGAGCCCCTGCAGAACGACCTGGATGATTCTGGCGAAGCGTTCGGTGAGGGGGATCGGTGCGGGTGTGTCCATGCAGGCATAGAAGCATAGCACGGGGTTTTGGGCAAAAACTCCGTTTTGTGGGCGGCGCGAAATCGTTGTTATTCAAACGTTACAGCACGATGTTCTTCGGCTGAACCGCTCCGTCATCCGTAATAGGCGTCGATGATCCGCTGCTCCTCGGAGGCCGCCTGCCGCACGGAGTCCAGCGCCGATTGCCCTTTCAGCAGCACGCGATCGAGCATGTTGATGAACACCGCGCGCTGCGCGTCCTCGTCGACGAAATCGGTCGCGAACGCCCCGGCGAGGCCGTGCGCAAACGGCGCGAGCAGAGGATCGTCGATGGCCGCCGCCGCTGCAGGCCGCGCGGGCAGCTCGCCGGTGGCGGCCGTCCACGCAGCCATCGCCGAGGGAGTCGTGATGAAGGCGAGGAACTTCGCCGCCGCGTCCCGTCGCGCGCCGCTTCGGCCCACCACCAGCGCGTTGGCCCAATACGACGCATAATTTGCGCGCACGCCGTTTCGCGCCGGCAGCTCGGCGACCTGGAATTCCAGCCCGCGCACCGGCCTGAGCGTGCCGACCAGGAAGGATGCGTTCACGAACAGGCCGACGCGGCCGCCGCGAAACGCGGTGGCAGGCTCCGTCATGAATCCCGCTTGCGCGACATGTTGACGGAGCTGCAAGCCCGCATACCAGTCGAGCGCGGCCGCGCCTTCCGGCGTGCCGTAGCGGACATGCCGGTAGTCGTCGCTGTACGGCACGCCGCCGAACTGCCGCACCAGCGCCTCGCGCCACCAATGCGAATCCTGTGACGGCAAGCCGATCGTCGTTCCGGCCGTGGTCATGTTGCCCCCGGCATCGAATTTCGTGACCGCCTTCGCGTCGGCCACGAACGCGTCGAGGTCGGCGGGCGCGTCGGCGATCCCGGCATCGCGCAGCAGCCGCTTGTTGACGAACAGGCCCATGCTCCGCACGGCAGTCGGTAGCCCGTAGTAGGCGCCGTCCGACTTCATCTGCGTGATGATGGGGTAGAAATCACGCTCGATCTGAGTGGGCGGAAACATCTCTTCCGGCAATGGCTGGAGCAGACCCGCGCGCCGGAAATCACGCAGCCAGCCGTAGTAGAGCTGCAGCACGTCCGGGCCGCCGCCCGCCGGCACGGCCGCGCTGACTTTCGTGCGGTACTGGTCGTAGGGGAACGTCGTCTGCTTGACGGTGATGCCGGGATTTGCCGACTGGAACTGCGCGATCAGCGCATCCATGGCGGTCACCCGCTCCTTGAAGTAGTACTGCCAATATTCGATCTGCACCGCATCGGCGCGTGCGCGCCGCGGGACGCTCGCGGCGATCGCGCCGGCACCCGCGAGAACCGCGCGGCGGGAGAGTGGATGTTTCACCAGGATCGCTCCTTCGCCCGTGCGCCCGAACCCTGCGCGCGGCGGCGCGTGCAGGCAAGATGACGCGGCAGGTCGAAATCGGATGCTGGACCGTGTTCGTCCTCACCGACTGCGCACCGAATCCCGCGCCGTGCAGCTACGCCTTTCCTGACGCCGATCTATCGACGCATCCCGATGCGGCATCGAGATGGTTGTCGGAGAATCTCTTCCGCACCCGTTTCGGCGTCTGTCTGCTGCGCGGTCCCGCCGGCGACATGCTGGTCGATTGCGGCGTCGGACCAGGACCCACCGCCTATTTCCCCGGTCTGACCGGCAGGTTGATCGACAGTCTTGCGGCGGCCGGCTCGGCGCCGGAGCGCGTGGCAGACGTGGTGTTCACGCATCTGCACGTCGATCATGTCGGATGGTCCGGCGCGTTCCCACAGGCGCGCTTCCATGTCGCAGAAGCGGAATGGACACATTGGTCCGTGGCGGGCGTGCAAGCCGGATTGCCGCATCACGTCGCCGCGTTCGAGCGCTGCATCGCGCCACTCGCCGCGTCGGGACGCCTGCACGTGTTCGGCGATGACGCGGGCGGATTGCCGGACGGCGTACGGCCGCTCCCGGCGCCGGGCCACACGCCCGGCCACCACGCCGTCCTCGTGCAGGGACGGCTGCTGATCGCCGGCGATCTCTGGCACAATCCCGCGCAGATCGAGGTGCCCCGGTGGTGCCATCGCGCCGACCAGGACAAGCCGCGCGCGATCGCGTCCCGGACCGCATTCGCGGCGCAGGCCGAGCGGGAGGGCTGGCTGGTGGCAGCGGGCCATTTCACCGAGGATGTCAGCCTCGGCCGCATCGAAGCCGGCCGCTTCGTCCCTCTGTCACCCAGCGGAGCCTCGCCATGAAAATCTCCGGCTCCGTCGCCCTCGTGACGGGCGCCAATCGCGGCATCGGTCGCGCGCTCGTCACCGGCCTGCTCGGCGCGGGCGCGAAGGTCTACGCGGCCGCACGCGACCCGTCGCGGATCGACGTGTCCGGTGCCGTCCCGGTCCGGCTGGATGTTACGGACGGCGCTCAGGTGAGCGCCTGCGCGGCCGCCTGCCCGGACGTGACTCTGCTCATCAACAACGCCGGCATGGCCACCTTCTCGCCGCTGATCGCCGCGCCGACCATGGAGGGTGCGCGGCAGGAGATGGAGGTCAACTATTTCGGCACGCTCGCGATGTGCCGCGCCTTTGCGCCCATCCTGGCGAAGAACGCCGGCGGCGCGATCGTAAACATGCTCTCGGTCGCGAGCTGGTCCACCGGCGGCCAGCTCGGCTCTTATTCGGCGTCGAAGATGGCGGCACTCGGCCTCACGCGCGGCGTGCGGATCGAGCTGCGGGCGCAGGGGACGCTCGTCGTCTCAGTGCATCCGAGCTGGGTCGCGACCGACATGATCGCGCATATGACCGCGGGGAAGGTCGAGCCCGATGAGGTTGCCGCCGCCACGCTCGCCGCGGTGGAGGCGGGGGAAGAGGAGGTCGCGACGGACGAGCGGTCGCGCCGCATCCGAGCCTTGCTGCGGACCGACCCTGAGAAGCTCCAGGCCGACGCCCAGCGCGCCT
>DATAPS010000174.1:0-4343 GCA_036265085.1 Acetobacteraceae bacterium
CACGAAGGCTGGGGCCGCGGATCCCAGACCAGGGCTCTTGGAAGCCGCATCGCTCCTCGCAACCAATCAACTTGCGAACATCGAGGAAGCGCTCAGGCGCATTCAGGAGCAGATTCGGGACGCGATCGAGAGAGAAGCAGATCCGGAGAAAGTCCGTCGTCTGCTCGGCGCCTCTGAAAATCTGGCATCTCTGACTCAGAGCGCGCCAGGACCCGATCTCGAGAAGCTCCTGAGTGCGGCTCTGCGCGAGCTTGGGCCGGAAGCTCATAGGGCGGAAGCTGGATCGGGGGATCCTCCCAGACCTGAGTCCAGAACCGACGTGATCGTTTCCGATGCCGAAACGTCTTCCGGCCGTGCGGCGCAGCCGGACCTCGACGCCCTCATCGGAAGCAGCCCCGCCGAACAGGACGCCGCTCGGGATGCCGAGGTGATCCTCCGGGTGGGGGAGATGGTGCGATCGGCTCGGATCGCGCGAGGGATCACACAAGCTGAGCTAGCTGCGCGGACCAGGATGACGCAGTCCCACATCAGCGAGATCGAGCGTGGCCTCGGGCGAATCGGACCGACGGTCGTCACTCTTCGTCGTCTGCTGAATGCTTTGGGGGATGAACTGGTCGTCGCGTCCGCTTCCGGACGTAATTCGCGTCGAGATACGCCTGCCCAGAAAGGACGCTCGACGCGCCGGGCCGCCAGCGCCTGATGCGTGCGGTCGGACGGTGTCACAGGAATGCACCTTGGGATCGATTAAGCCGCTCACAGCCTTGGATCCCAGCGGTCGCGGAGGAAGTCGCCGAAGAGGTTGACGCCGACCGAGGTGAGCACGATCGCGGCGGCGGGGCCGAGCGTCATCCAGGGCGCGTCGGCGAGGAAGTCGCGACCGTCGCTGATCATGCCGCCCCAGGAGGGCGTCGGGGGCTGCACGCCGAGCCCCAGGAAACTCAACGCCGCTTCCGCGATGATGATCTGTGCGACTTCGAGCGTGCCGAGCACCACCATCGACGGCAGCACGTTCGGGAGCACGTGGCGGCGGACGATGCGCCAGAAGGTGGCGCCCATCGCGCGGGCGGCGTCGATGAAATCCAGCCGCCGGACGCGCAGCGCCTCGGCGCGGACGATGCGGGCGAAGCGTGCCCAGCTCGCGATCACCAGCGCGAACACCAGCGTCCAGAAGCCGGGGCCGAGCACCGCCATCACAATGAGCGCGAGCAGCAGGAACGGAAACGCGAGCATGAAATCGACGGCGCGCATCGTCAGCGCATCGGCAGCACCTCCCGCGTAGCCGGCGACGGCGCCGAGCAGCGAGCCGATCAGCGTCGCGATGCCGACGACCAGCAGTGCCACCGCGATCGAGGTGCGCGCGCCGAACACCACGCGCGCGAACACGTCGCGGCCGAGATTGTCGCCGCCGAGCGGATGGCCCGGGCTAAGGAACGGCAGGAAGCGCCAGGAGACGTGCTGCACCGACGGGTCCTGCGGCGCGAGTGCGGGTGCGGCGAGCGCCACCGCGACCACGAGCAGGACCAGCAGGAGCCCGGTCGCTCCCTTCGCACTCCGGCACGCGGCGGCCAGCAGGCCGCGTCGCGACGCGCCGCGCTCAGGCATCCCGCAGACGCGGATCGACGGCGACGTAGAGCACGTCGACGAAGAAGTTGAGTGCGACGAACAGCGTCGCCGAAACCAACACGGTGCCCTGCACGAGTGGATAATCCCGCCACTGAATCGCCTGCACCGCGAGCCGCCCGACACCGGGCCAGGCGAACACCGTTTCGGTGACGATCGCCCCGGAGAGCAGCCCGCCAAATTGCAGGCCGGCGACGGTGATGACGGGGATGATCGCGTTGCGCAATGCATGGCGGACAACGACCGTCCACGGCTTCAACCCCTTCGCCCGCGCGACCAAGACGAACTCCTGGCTCAGCACTTCCAGCATGGCGGAGCGGGTGAGCCGCGCATTGATCGCGGTCAGCGCGAAGGCGAGCGAAGTCGCAGGCAGGATGAAATAGCGGAATTTCGCCCAGAATGCGGCTGGCCCGAACGGGATCGCCATGAGCGCCGAGCCGCGAAATCCCGATGACGGCAAGAGGCGCAATTCGACCGAGAACAGCAGGATCAACAGGATGCCGAGCAGGAATCCCGGCGTGGAGATGCCGAGCACTGCGAACGTCGTGCCGGCGTAGTCGACCACGCCGTTTCGGCGCAGCGCGGTGATCGTGCCGAGCGGAATCGCGATCGCGATCGAGATGACCAGCGCCCACAGGCTGAGCTCCGCGGTCTGCGGCAGCCGCTCCAGGATCAAGCCGGTGACCGGCGCCCGCTGCCGCAACGACATGCCGAGGTCGCCATGCACCGCGTTCGCGACATAACCCACGAACGCCTGCGGCAGCGGCGTGGTCAGCCCGAGCTGCGCGCGCAGATTGTCCTTGTCGGCCTCGGTCATGCCGGGATTGCCGGCCGCCATGATGTCCACCGGATCGCCGGGGACGAGCCGGATCATCGCGGCGGCGACGAACGTGATGCCGAGGATGACCAGAAGTGAGTGAAGCAGACGGCGCGCGAGGAAACCGGAGCCGCTCGGCATCAGGCCTTCAGCCAGACTTTCCGCGCATCGATCTCGCCATCTACGCGCAGCACCGCGCCCTGCACCGAGCTGTCGAAGGCCGCGAAGTTGAGCGGCTCGAACAGCGGCGCCCAGCGCGCCTCCTCGACCAGCTTCTGCTGGATCGTGTCGTACAGCGCCTGCCGCTTCGCGTCGTCGAACTCGACGCGCGATGCCTCGATCATGCGGTCCATGTCGGGGTCGGCCACGAAATCCCGGTTCAGCGAGCCTTTGCTGTCGAATGCGGGATAGAGGATGTCGGGGTCGAAATAGGTGTAGGTGTAGAGATAGATGTCGTGCTCGGCCTTCTTGGTGAGTGCGACGACCTGGCCGATCGGCATCGACTGGATCGTGACCGTCAGGCCAACATCCTTGAGTTGCGCCTGGACGATTTCCGCCGACTGCCGGATCGAGGGCGAGTCGTTGCAGATCAGGTGCAGCGTCGTGCCGGGCTGCACGCCCGCATCCTTCAGCAGGGCGCGCGCCTGATCGGGATCGTATTTGTAGGCGAGCTGGTCGACTTTCTTGTCGTAACCCGGCATGGCCGAGGGCAGCGGCCCGTGGGCAGGGTTGGCGTTTCCGTCGAGCGCGAGCGCGATCACCCGCTGGGGATCGACCGCGTGGCAGATTGCGCGGCGCACGCGGATGTCGTCGAGCGGCTTGCGGCTCTCGTTGAAATCGAGAGCGCGGATCGACAGCGACGGGCGCTGCTGAACCTGGATGTCGGACTCGCGCTTGAGGCTGCGCACGCGGTCGAGCGGCACCGACTGCCCGCTCCAGATCGCGTTGATCTCCCCGCTTTGCAGCGCGGCGACGCGGGTCGAGTCTTCGGGGTATTGGGCGAACTGCAAAGCGTCGACGAGCGGCACCGGGCCGGCCTTGTACTGGTCGAACCGCGCCAGCTTGATGCCACTGTCCGGCGCCCAGGAGACGAACTTGAAGGGTCCGCTGCCGACCGGGTTGCGGCCGAATTGGGCGCCCAGTTTCTGCACCGGGCCCGGCGGCAGGATGCCGCAATACGACGAGGTGAGGCCGACCCAGACCGGGACGAAGGGCTGCTTGAACTTGTAGGCGACGGTGTGGTCGTCGATCGCCTCGATCGTGTCGAAGGCGCCGAGCAGGTAGGCGGTGGGCGCTGCGGTCGCAGGGTCGAGCATGCGCTTGACGGTAAAGACGCAGGCGTTGGCGTCGCAGGGCGAGCCGTCGTGGAAGGTGGCGCCCTGGCGGAGGTGGAAAACCAGCGTCTTGTTGCCGTCGCGCAGCTCCCATCCCTCGGCGAGAGCAGGCACCAGCTTGCCGTCGTCGTCGCGCCGGGCGGGCGATTCGTAGATGTAGCCCATGGTCGCGGAAGCGACGGCGAGGCTGGTCTTGTGCGGATCGAGCGAGTCCGGCTCCTCGACGCGCCCGACGCGGAGGGTGCCGCCTTTGCGGGGGGTGTCTCCGCGGGAAGCGGTGCTTCCGAGCGCCGAGACGGTGGCGGCCGTCGCGAGAGCGCCACGGAGCGCGGCCCGGCGCGAGAGCGCGTAGCGGCGCAGGTAGTCGTCGGCGAGCGCAAGGAACCGCTTGGGCGGCAGGTCTTCGAGCGACATGGCGTTGTCCTCCGTTCGGCGCCGGAGCTTAGCGCGACGGGTGCCGACGGTCGCTACTCCGTCACGCCGATGGCTCCTCCAATCCATGCCGCTCATGCCACTCCGCGATGCTCTCCTCCGGATATTCGTCGAACTCGAGGTCGCCGGGCCCGACCTCC
>DATAPS010000175.1:0-9354 GCA_036265085.1 Acetobacteraceae bacterium
CTCAAGCAAGTCATGGCGCGAGGCTATGCGCAATATCGGGCGATGGGGACGAAGGAAATGCGGATACGCAATGTTGCTCTCTCGCCCATAGACGAGCATCATTGCGTGGCCCATGTCGCCTGGACGGCAACCTACGCCAGACAGCGTCAGGCCGACGTAGCAGTAGATTTTGATGTCCACGTCATGGCGGCAAGCGAGGCCGCGGTGCGCCGGGCAAGACACCGTTCGTCGCCGCGGTCGAGACGTGGAACTTCAGGGCCGATACCTCTCGGATATCACTCCGACCAATCCGCCATCTTTTCGATATCGCGGGGCTGACGCGAATTCCGCTAGCTTGCTGCCTTGATCAATGTCCGCAATACCGGAGAGAGACGCTCATGACGCAGATCGGCGGTTTCGTCGCCCCGACACGCCGGCCCGGCGAACTGGGCGTGCACTCGGTCGACTTGTTCAGCTTCGCAGTGCCCGACCTGAACGTCGCGGCGGATTTCTACCGCGCGTTCGGCCTGGACGTGCGCGGGGAAGGCGACCGGCTCAGTCTTTACACCGATGGCCACGCGCATCGTTGGGGCCAGCTCGTCGAGGGTGCCGCGAAGAAGCTGAGTCATATCACTTTCGGCGTCTTCGAGGACGATATCGAGCGGTTCCGGCAGCGGCTGCAGGAGCGCGGCGTCCGCCAGCTCGATCCCCCGACTGGTCTCGAATCCAACGGCGTCTGGTTCCGCGACCCCGACGGCGTTCTGATCGAGCTCCGCGTCGCGGAGAAATCCTCGCCCAACGAGAAATCCGTCTTCAGCAACCCGTCGTCGCCGCCGGGTGTGCAGGGCTCGTACAGTCGCTCGAAGGCGCCGCGCGTGCGGCCCCGGCGGCTCGCGCATGTGTTGCTGTTCACCAGCGACGTCCCGCGCTCGCTCGCCTTCTACCGCGACGTTCTCGGGCTGCGGCTCTCCGACCGCTCGGGCGAGGGTATCGCCTTCATGCACGGCATCCACGGCAGCGACCACCACATGATCGCCTTCGCCAAGTCGAACGGCGCCGGCCTGCACCACCTGAGCTGGGATGTCGGCTCGGTCAACGATGTCGGGCTCGGCGCCATGCAGATGGCCGACAAGGGCTTCTCCGCCGGCTGGGGCGTCGGCCGCCACGTGCTCGGCTCCAACTACTTCCACTACGTCAGGGATCCGTGGGGAAGCTGGTGCGAGTATTCGTCCGACATCGACTACATCCCAGCCGATCATGACTGGGCGAGCGGCGACCACGCGCCGGAGGATGCCTTCTACGTCTGGGGTCCGACGCCGCCCGACGATTTCGTCACCAACCACGAGGCGGCGCGATGACGGACCGCAGCACGGGCCCGCAGGGCGCGCTTGCGGATGCGGCGCTCAAGGTCGCGGTCTCGTAGCGTGCGGATCGTCGCCGGTCCCTTCACGTTCGGCGCCCGCTTCGAGCAGGCGAAGGCGCCGAAGACATGCGCGAAATTCCGCTCGCTGCTGCCGTATCGCGAACGCATCATTCACGTGCGGTGGAGCGGGGAGGCGTGCTGGATCCCGCTCGGCGAAACCGATTTCGGGCTGGCCTGGGAGAACAACACCAGCTACCCCGCGCCCGGCGAGGTTATCGTCTATCCCGGCGGGATCAGCGAAACCGAGATTCTCATCGCGTACGGAGCGGTGCGGTTCGCGAGCAAGGTCGGGCAGCTCGCCGGGAACCACTTCCTGACGATCACGGAGGGACTCGAGAATCTGCGCACGCTTGGCGAGATGACGCTGTGGAAGGGCGCGCAGGAGATCGTGTTCTCGGCGGAATGAAAAGCTCCCTCCCCTTGGGGCGGGGGAGGGGGATCCCGCCGACATCCCCCAACCCTCCCCCGCGAGGGGGAGAGCTCGTCCATCATTCCCGCATGACCCGCAACGCCATCCGCACCAGCCACGGCATCGTCGTCGGCCGCAGCAGTCGCGCGTCGTAGCCGGCGAACCGCCGGTCATTCTCGGCGAGGCAGAGCCGCATCAGCTCCTTCACACTCAGGTCTTCGGAACTGACCGACTTGCTGCCCGTCACGGTGAAGTTGTTGTCCTGCGCACCCCTCTCGCTTTCGCGGCTGCCGACGCCGCGTGCGATGCTCATG
This sequence comes from Acetobacteraceae bacterium, assembly GCA_036265085.1. Lineage (GTDB taxonomy): Bacteria > Pseudomonadota > Alphaproteobacteria > Acetobacterales > Acetobacteraceae > DATAPS01. The sequence continues at coordinate 2,126 of DATAPS010000175.1, forward strand.
CGCTCCCAGCCGAGAAACGCCCACACCGCGACTACGCGCAGCTCGAACCACGGCCGCCGCCACCACGGCATCGTTCGCCGGTGCGCCGCGAGCCAGTTGGCAAACAGCAGGATGTGCCGGCATTCCTCCTGCATCACCGGCTCGAAGGTCTCCACCAGCTCGGGCGGGAAGAAGCCGGAGCGGCGCGCCGTTTCGAACAGGCCGAAGGCGAAGAAGCTGTCGACGCATTCGCTGAACCCGGTGACGAGATATGCCCACTCGCGAAAGCGCGGCAGGTCGTACGCGGGTTCGGGCGCGAGCGTGATGCCATACGCCTGCACGAGGTTCGACAGCACCGTCTTGTGCCGCCCTTCCTCCCACCCGTTCAGCTCGATCGCCTCGCGCCAGTCCGGGTCGTCGAGCGACTCTGCATAGCCGAGCATGCGGATGCGCGCCTTGCCCTCGGTCTGCACCGCGATGTCCCAGATCGGCAACGTGACGAGGCGGTCACGCGCTTCCGGATCGAGCTCCGGCCAGTCGATGATGGCCGGCTTGTAGGGATTGAACGTGTCGCGGAACATCCGCGCGACGGCTCTCTTGTGCGCTTCCGTGCCAGGCCGCAATGGGCCTGATTCGCAACTTTGCCAATGCCGTGCGCGGTGGTCGGCCGTGGCGATCGCCTCGCGATCGAGTGAGAAGATGGCGCCGAGCGCGAGTCCGGCCGGCGGCGGCAGCGGATCCATGCAGCCCTCGATCCTTTGACGTTCGAGGCGCTAACTAGGAACGCTTTTCAGATCCCGCAACGGCGGTCCGCCAGGTGTGATGCGGCGCGTAGCCCAGCACGCGCCGCGCCTTGTCGATGCTGAGCATCGTCTCGTGCTCGCCGAGATCGCGCGCGACCGGCACGTCCGGAAACACGCGCGCGACGAGCTCCGCGTTCGGGATCGTCATCACGGTGTCGGCCGCTGCGATGATGAAGTGATCAGCGCCCGTGAACGCAGCCTCGAGCCCGAGCCGGCACGCCTGCGCGACGTCGCGCGCATCGACGTAGCTCCAGAGATTCCAGGCGCGCAGCGTCGGGTCGGACGAGAACGATGGGAAGTCGATGTATTCCGCCGGCTCCTTCACGTTGGAGATGCGCAGGCCGATCAAGGTGGTACCAGGGTTCCAACGGTGCATTTGCCGCGCCATCTCCTCCGACAGCACTTTCGTCAGCGCGTAGCCGCTCTCCGGCAGCAGGGTCTGCGTCTCGTCCACCGGAATGCGGTCGGGCCGCGTGCGGCGGAACGGCAGGCCGAGCGTGGTCTCGCTCGACGCCCACACGACCCGCGTCAGGCCGAACAGCGTCGCCGCGCTGAACACGTTGTAGGTGGAGAGCATGTTGATGCGGAACGTCTCCGCCTCGGTCATGAGCCCCGGCGCGCGGATGGCCGCGAGATGCACGACCGCGTCGGCGTTGCGGAAGGGCTTGCGCGTCCCGAGATCCTCGACGCCCGGCGCCGGCCGCAGCATGTCGATGCATTGCGCAGGGTCGGTCAGGTCCGCGCGCAGGAACGGGCAGACCGGATCGGGGGAGGGCACGAGGTCGACGTTCAGCACGCCGTAGCCGTGCGCCAGCAGTTCGCGCACCACCGCGCGCCCGGCTTTCCCGGACCCGCCGGTGACGACGACGGTCTTCATCGCTTCAGCCCTGTCGTCGCGATGCCCTCGATGAGCAGGCGCTGGAAGAACACGAACACGATGAAGACCGGGATCACGGCGAGCACCGACATCGCGAACAGCGCCCCCCAATCCGATTGTCCCCCGCTGTCAACGAACGTGCGCAGCCCGATCTGCACCGTGTAGGACGCGATGTCGTTCAGATAGATCAGCGGCCCGAAGAAGTCGTCCCAGGTGAAGATGAAGGAGAAGATCGCGGCGGTCGCGAGCACCGGCAGGGAGAGCGGCAGCATCACCCGCCAGTAGATGCGCCACGCGCCGCAGCCGTCGATCATAGCCGCCTCGTCGAGATCGCGCGGAATGCCGCGAAAGAACTGCACCATGAGGAAGATGAAGAACGCATCGACCGCGAGGAATTTCGGCACCACGAGGGGCAGGAACGTGTTCACCCAGCCGAGGTCGAGGAACAGCACGTATTGCGGGATCAAGGTCGCGTGATACGGGATCATCAGCGTGCCCAGCATCAGCGCGAACCAGAGATTGCGATAGGGGAAGCGCAGCCGTGCGAAGGCGAATGCCGCGAGTGAACAGGACGCGACGTTGCCGATCACCGACAGTACCGCGATCACGGCGGAGTTCCAGAAGAACTGCCCGAAGCTCACCTGCAGCCCGTTCCAGCCACGCGCGTAGCTGGAGAGGTCGAGATGGCTCGGGATGAGCGACATCGAGCCGAAGATCTCGTTCTGATGCTTGAAGCTGCTCGCCAGCATCCAGAGCAGCGGATAGAGCATCACCAAGGACAGTGCGCAGAGCAGGACGTGCCGGGCGAGGCTATTCCTCATAGTGCACCCAGTAGCGCGAGGCCGCGAACGAAGCCGCCGTGAAACTCGCGATCACGACGACCAGCACCCAGGCGAGCGCCGAAGCGTAGCCCATGCGGAAGAAGTTGAACGCCTCCTGGAACAAATAGAGCGTGTAGAACAGTGTCGAATTGATCGGGCCCCCGCTGCCGTCGCTGATGATGAAGGCGGGGGTGAACGCCTTGAACGCGTCGATCATCTGCACGATGGCGTTGAAGAAGATCACCGGCGTCAGCATCGGCAGCGTGATCCGCAGGAATTGCCGGAACGGCCGAGCGCCGTCGATGGCGGCGGCCTCGTAGAGGTCGTGCGGGATCTGCCGCAGCCCCGCCATGAAGATGATCATTGGGCTGCCGAACTGCCACACGCTCAGCACGACGAGCGTGTAGAGCGCTGTGCGCGGATCGGCGATCCAGGCGATGCCCTGGATGCCGAACAGCGCGAGAAAATCGTTGAATAGGCCGTCGGACGCGAAGATCTGCCGCCAGAGCACCGCGATCGCGACCGAGGCGCCGAGCAGGGACGGCAGATAGAACAGCGCACGATAGATCGGCAGTCCGCGCATCCCCTTGTTCAGCAGGAACGCCACCGCGAGCGCGAACACGAGCTTCAGCGGGACCGCGAGTGCGACATAGGTCAGCGTCACCTGGGCTGCCGCCCAGAATTTTTCGTCCGACGTCGCGATGCGCACGTAGTTGCCGAGGCCGATGAAGCGCGGCGCGCCCATCAGGTCGAAGCGGGTCAGCGAGAGATAGAGGGACAGCACCGCCGGCCCGAGCGTCAGGCCGAAGAAGCCGATCAGCCACGGTGCGAGGAAGCCGTAGCCGGCGAGCGAGCTGCGCGCGCGCCGGCGCTTCGTCACCGCCGCGGTGGCACCGGGTCCCGCCCGCGCTCGGGCTTCGGTTGCGACGTCCATCGGCTTGCACCCCCTTCGCGTTCTAACGCGCTTCGGGCGATACTGGAACCGGTCTGCGTCAGGGGGAATCGGGAATGCAGCGGTTGAACGTGGCGGTCGTCGGTTGCGGTTGGGTGTCGGGGTCGCACATGGAGGAAGGCTGGGCGCCGCTCTCTGACCGTTTCGCCGTGATCGCCTGCTGCGACAGCGATTCCGCTCGTGCCGAGCAATTCGGGGACAAGTACGGCGTCCCGCGCCGCGTCGCCAGCCTCGACGAGGTGCTGGGGATGCCGGACGTTGATGTCGTCGACATCTGCACCCCGCCGATGCTGCACGCCGACATGGTCGAGGCGGCGCTGCGGGCCGGCAAGCACGCGATCTGCGAGAAGCCGTTCACCAGCTCGCTCGCCCGGCTCGACGAAATCGTCAAGCTCGATGCGAGCGCGCCCGCGCGCGTCATGCCGATCTTCCAGTACCGTTTCGGCACGAACATGGCGCGTGTCCGTCACGCAATCGGCTCGGGCCTATGCGGCCGCGCCTTTGTCTCGTCGGTCGAGACGATGTGGCTACGACAGTCCGACTATTACGAGGTTCGGTGGCGAGGGAAATTCGCGACCGAGTTGGGCGGCGTGCTGCTCACCCAGTCCATCCACATGCACGATCTGCTGCTGTGGATGATGGGGCCGGTGGCTGCGGTGACGGGCTTCAAGACCACCCGCGTCAACCCGATCGAGGTGGAGGATTGCGCGGCCGTGGCGCTCGCGATGGCCGACGGCAGCCTGGCGACGCTCACCTGCACCCTGGGGTCGGTCAAGCAGGTCACGCGATTCCGCTTCGTGTTCGAGAACTGCACGTTCGAGTGCATCGCCGAGGACCCCGGAAAGGTCGGCAATCCCGGGGAAGCCACGTGGCGGATGTGGCCGAAGACGCCGGAGATCGGCGCGAAGATCAAGGCGAAAATGGACGAGACCGCGCCGGTCCGTCCCCGCTTCGCAGGCCAGTTCGAGGGCTTCCATGAGGCCATCGCGACCGGGGCGCCGTTTCCGGTCACGCTCGACGACGCCCGACGCTCGCTCGAGCTGATCACGGCGGCATTCTACGCCAATGAGACCGGGACGGCGGTGCGCCTGCCCATTGGCGCCGACCATCCCCGTTACGGCGGCTGGGTGCCGAAGCGGTGACGACCGGCAAGGCGCAGACGGCGCGGCTGCTGCTGGACCTCTGCGCGCCCCTGGAACGGCACGTCTCGCCGGGCGGTGCGCAGGTTCGGATCGGCCCGGAATCCGCGCATTTCGACCGCAAGGCCGAATGGTTCGAAGGCTTCGCCCGCCCGCTCTGGGGCTTGGCGCCGCTGCACGCGGGGGGCGGGAAGTTCGATGCCTGGGCGCGGTTCGTGCGGGGGATCGAGGCGGGCACCGATCCGGCGCATCCGGAATACTGGGAGCCGGTGCGCGACAGCGACCAGCGCTCCGTCGAGATGGCGGCGCTCGGCTTCGCGCTCGCCCTCGCGCCGGACGTGTTGTGGGATCCGCTGCCGCGGACCGCGCGCGCAAATCTCGTGGCGTGGCTGCGCGGGATCGAGCGCGTCGCCATGGCGGACAACAACTGGCACTTCTTCCCGGTGATGGCCGGCCTCGGGCTGGAGCGGATCGGTGCGCCAATCGAGACGTCCGCGCATCTCGACCGCATCGAGGCCTTCGTCCGAAGTGACGGCTGGTACGGCGATGGCGCGGGCGGCTATATCGACCATTACGGGCCATTCGCGCTGCACTTCTACAGCCTCATCTACGCTCGTCATCGCGACGACGCCCGCGCGCGCGCCTATCGCGAGCGCGCCGCGGCCTTCGCACCGCAGTTCGCGCAGTGGTTCGCCGATGATGGGGCGGCGCTGCCGATCGGCCGGTCGCTGACGTATCGGTTCGCCATGGCCGGGTTCTGGGGCGCGCTCGCCTACGCCGGCGTCGAGGCGCTGCCTTGGGGCGTGATCCGCGGCCTGTGGGGGCGGCAGGTGCGCTGGTGGCTGGAGAAGCCGGTCCGGACGCCGGAGGGGCTGCTGCCGATCGGCTACACCACGCCGAACATGCTCATGAGCGAGGAATACAATTCTCAGGGCTCGCCTTACTGGGCCTGCAAGGCGTTCCTGCCGCTCGCGTTGCCGGACGACCACCCGTTCTGGATCGCGGACGAGGTCCCGCATCCCGCTCGCGGCGCCGTCACGCTGCTGCCCGGCGCGTCGATGCTCGTGCAGCGACGCGCCGGCGAGGTGACCGCGTTGCCCGGCGGCCCGGTCCGGACGGACATGCGCAACTCGACGGACAAATATGGGCGGCTCGCCTACGCGACCGCGACCGGCTTCGCGGTCGAGGGAGAGCGGTGGATCGAGCTCGGCTTCTGCGGCGACAATCTGCTCGCCGTCAGCGCGGACGGCGAGACCTGGGCGACGCGGCGGCGGATCCAGGCGCTCCGGACCGGCGAGGGGTTCATCGAGACACGTTGGTCGCCGCTCGGGGGCGTGACGGTGACCACCTTGCAAGGGTTCGCTGATGGCTGGGAGCTGCGCGTCCACCGGGTCGAGACCGCGCACGCGCTCCGGATGGTCGAGTCCGGCTACGCGCTTCCCTGCCACACGGCCTCGCGCCGCGCACTCGCGCAAGCCTGCACGGACGGCGCCGTCCGCCCGGCGGGGATCATGCTGGAGCTCGGCGATCTCCGGCAGAGCGTAATCTGTGCATTCGACGGTACGCGCGGCGCGCTGATCGCGGCTGTCGCGCCGAACACGCATCTGCAGTTCCCGAAAGCCTCCGTCCCGGTTCTCGCCGGCGCGACAGCCGCGGGGGTCCACGTGATCGCCGCCGCCTGCGCGGCTGGGCAGAGCCTCGCACCGCCACCCGCCGAGGGCTTCGGCCGCCTGCTCGCCGCGGCCGGTTGGCCCGTGCAACGCATCGCAAGCGCACCCCCGCTTGCGCTTGTGCGGCGGGAAGCCGACAGCTAACGAAACCCAACGGGTCGGAGGAAGTGTCCATGGTCAGTCGCCGTCACCTCCTGCAAACGGCCGCGACGCTACCGCTCGTGCTCGGCGGAAGCGCGGGGGCGGCCGAGCTTCGCCTGCGGATGTTCTGGTGGGGCGGCCAGGAACGCGCGCGGCGGACCATCGCCGTCAACGACCTGTATCATCAGCATCACCCGGACGTGACCATCGCCGGCGAAAGCCAGGACGGCGCGGCCTACTTCCAGAAGCTCGCGACCCAGCTCGCCGGCCGCGACGCGCCTGACATTTTCCAGCTCGAGCCGACCGCACTGCCCGATTTCGCGAGCCGGGGTGCAACGCTGCCGCTCGACCCGATGCTCGGCAAAGACATCCAGACGAAGGATTTCGCGCCGGGGATGCTCGACCTCTGCCGCATCGACGGCAAGGTGCAGGGTTTGCCGATCGGCGTGAACTCGTTCTCGCTGTTCATCGACAACGCCGCCTTCAGCGACGCCGGATTCACGCCGCCCAACGACGCCACGACCTGGGACCAGTACGCCGATCTCTGCGTCGCCTTCACGAAGAAGGTCGCGAAGCCGAACTACTGGGCCTCGCCCGACGGCAGCCGCTATCATGACATGTTCCGCGTCTGGCTGGGACAGCGCGGCAAGGTGCTGTTCACCGCGGACGGCCAGCTCGGCTGCAATGCCGACGATGCGGCGGAGTGGTTCGCCTACTGGGACAAGCTGCGCAAGGCCGGCGGCATTACGCCGCCCGACGTCGCCTCCCTCGATTCGATGCTGGTGAGCACCTATCCGATGCCGCTCGGCAAGTCGCCGGTCTGCATCGCCTGGTCGAACCAGCTCGT
>DATAPS010000176.1:0-2236 GCA_036265085.1 Acetobacteraceae bacterium
CTGGCCCATGTACCGGGAGCTGAGAGAAACGGGACCGGCGGTCCGGATCGAAAAATACGATATGGTTGCCCTCACACGCTATGATGCCGTTGCGATGATCTGGACGGCGTCTCGCTGCCCCAAGGGTCGCGTGCGATCGTCTTCTATGGCGCCAATCGCGATCCACGACAGTTCCCGTATCCCGATCGCTTCGATGTCCGGCGCGACAACGCCGCGCGTCACATGGCATTCGGCGCCGGTCCGCATGCATGCCTAGGGATGAGCCTCGCCAAGATGGAGATGCGGGCTCTGTTCACCGCGCTCGCCCGAAACGTCAGACGCTTTCATATCGAGGCGGAAGAGCGCGCGCTGAACAATATCCTGCGCGGCTTCAGCAACTTGAACGTCACTGTCGAATAGGCGGACGGCCGCGGCGACGCTCGCGACCATTGCTCGAACGTGCCGCTCGGCACGGCGCGGCGCTGTCGAAATCGGGCCGCGCTCGGCGCCAGATCGTCCAGAGGCTACATGGGCTGTCACAACGAATCCGTTGAGAGTCCGCGAGTATCACATCCTGTATGGCCCGCTGTCGGGATGGCCATAATTCATGCATGGTGCTGGTCGCGCATGGACCCCAGGCGTTGATAGGTTAGGGAGGGACCGTTGCAATCAGAGACCCGTGAGGGCCACACGCCCTTTCGCGAGCACCGCACCTGGTTCCGCGTCACCGGGGCGCTGAACGACGAGAAGCCGCCGCTCGTCCTGCTGCACGGCGGACCCGGGGCGGCGCACAACTATCTCGACCGATACGATCTCCTTGCATCGCAAGGCCGCGCCGTCGTGCAGTACGACCAGATCGGCGTCGGACGATCCACCCACCTGCCCGACGCACCGAAGGATTTCTGGACCGTCCAGCTCTTCGTCGACGAGTTCAACAACCTCATCGACCATCTCGGCATCGCTACGCGCTTCCACCTGCTCGGCCAGAGCTGGGGCGGGATGCTGGCGGCGGAAATCGCGGTGCGGCAGCCGCCCGGGCTGCGCGCCCTCGTGATCGCGAATTCGCCCGCATCGATGCAGCTCTGGGTGCAGGAGGCCAACCGCCTGCGCGCCGATCTGCCGCCCGACGTGCAGGCGACGCTGCTGCGCCACGAGGCCGCCGGCACCACCGAGAGCGAAGAGTACAACGCCGCGGTGCGCGTGTTTTACGACCGGCATCTCTGCCGCGTGCCCTGGCCGCCGGAGCTGGAAACGACCTTCGCCGCCATCGCCGAGGATCCGACCGTCTACCACACGATGAACGGCCCGAGCGAATTCCATGTCATCGGCACCATACGCGACTGGAGCATCATCGACCGGCTCGACCGGATCGCGGTGCCGACGCTGCTGATCTCCGGCCGTCACGACGAGGCCACCCCCGCCGTCGTGCAGCCCTTCGCCGACCGCATTCGCGACGCGCACTGGACGGTCTTCGAGCACTCCAGCCATCTGCCGCATATCGAGGAAACCGAGCGCGTGATGCAGGTTGTCGGCGATTTCCTCGCCGATCACGACGTGCGCTGAGGCGGCGCGGGCGCTCGGCTCTACGGCGTCTGCGCGAGCGCCCGCTCGAACGGCTCCGGGGTGATCTGGGAGTCGCCGCGGAATGGATTGCTGAGCACCACGATCACCAGCAACACCATCGCGCCCGACACCGCCAGCAGCGCCGACATCGCCATATGCATGCCGAGGCTCGGGGCGGCGAGGAAGGACCCGAACGCCACCGTGATCGCGCCCCCCGCGAGCAGCACGAACCAGACGATTGCGGGAAATCCCGGTCCGGGCGGCGGACAGCCGCGCGCGCCGCGCCGTCGCGAGCCGGTTGAGGTCGCCGATGAGGACGGACCGCAGCTCGGGATCTCCGCCGGACGCTCCGCGCAGCGTCAGCGTCTTGCGCATCAGGTCGGTCAGGTCCGGCTGGTTTTCCGCCACTGGCCTCCCGGCCGCCATCGACGGCCATTCGGTAACGATCACCGTCCGCGCGTAGCCGATGACATCGCGCATTTGCACGTCTACGTCGTCGCGTATGCGTAACTAACTGACATCGTCGTTCGGCCGCTCGAAAGCCAGGGATAGACTAGGGCCTGTTGAGATTCATCGGGAGCCGATGACGGCTGCGGTGAGATGGATCATGGCAGCGAAGCTTTGATCCGTCTTGTCGCTGCGCATGGCGACCCGTTTGTACTCCTTCAGCTTGCCGAAGAAGTTTTCGATCAGG
>DATAPS010000177.1:0-7568 GCA_036265085.1 Acetobacteraceae bacterium
TCGGGGAGCGCGCACGCGAGTGCATCGTCGGACAGGTCGGGCCAGTCGCCTGCCGGATCGAGCCGCCGCATCAGGGCGACGCGCGCCCGCAGTTGCCGCGTCGCGTCGGTCCACGGGAGTTGCTCGACGCGCAGGGCGCGGGCGAGGGCCGCGGCCGTTTCGTCGGGGTCGGCTGGCTCGGTCCGGTCCTCCAGCACCAGCGCGCCGAGACGCCTGCGGCGGCGTGCGAGGACGGCTCCGGACGCAGGATCGAACGCGGTTTCGACTGTTTCGGTGACCCGGCCGGCGAGCGGCGCGGGCAGGTGGGCGGGATCGAGCGGCGCGGCGAGCTTGATGCGGGCGCCCGCCTTCATCTCGAGCTGCGCGACGGCGAGCAGGTTGGCGCGCGCGAGCGGATCGGCCACGGGCAGCTTCGCGCCGCCGCCACCGGCGAGGCGGAAGCTACCCGGCTCACCGCGGCGCTGGGCGATCCGGTCCGGGAACGCCGCCGCGATCAGATGACCCGCATCGCCGTCCGCGGTCGTGCTGCCGGGCACGCGCAGGCGCTCGCGAAACCGTGACGCGGCCCGTCGGATCCGCGCAATCGCGCCCCGGTCGCCGCTGGCCGAGCCTTCGATCGCGAGGAGGCGCAGCCCTATATCGGCCGGCGCGTCGGGCGCGCGGAGCGGGTCGCGCTCTTCCAGCAGCGCCGCGATCGCGGCGGCGAGAGCACGTGCGGGATCATCCTCCGCGGCCAGCATCATCGCCGCCAGCCGCGGATGCGCGCCGAGCCGAGCCATGCGGCGGCCGAGATCGGTGATCCGGCCGTCCCCGAGCGCGCCCAACTCGGCCAACAGCGCCTCGGCTGCCGCGACCGCCCCAGCGGGCGGCGCGTCGGGGAACGGCAGATCGGCGGGTGCGGCACCCCAGGCGGCACAGTCGAGGCGCAGGCCCGACAGCTCCGCTTCCAGTATTTCCGGCCGGTCGAACGCGGGCAGTCCACGATGCAGCGCCGCCGTCCAGAGCCGGATCGCGATTCCGGGCCCCTCGCGGCCTGCCCGTCCGGCCCGCTGATCCGCGGCCGCCCGGCTGATCCGCAGCGTCGCGAGCCGCGTCAGACCGGTCGCCGGGTCGAGCCGCGGCGCACGCCGCCATCCGCCATCGATGACGATCCGCACGCCCGGCACGGTCAGCGAAGTCTCCGCGATCGAGGTCGCCAGCACCACGCGCCGCCCGTCGGCCGGCCGCAGCGCGCGGTGCTGCTCCTGCGGCGGCAGATCGCCGTGCAGCGGCAGCACCAGCGCCGGGACATCAGCCAGCGCCGCCGCCGCGCGACGGATCTCCCCCATCCCCGGTAGGAAAGCGAGGATGTCTCCCGCATGCTCCGCGAGCGCGCTGTGCACCGCCCGGGCGAGCGCATCGGGCAGGTCGCGCGAGTCGGCGATGTCACGGCCGGCATGGGTAATCACGACCGGATGAGCACGCCCGGCGCTCTCGATCACCGCCGCGCCCATCAGCGCGGCCAGCCGTTCCGCGTCCACCGTCGCCGACATGGCGAGGAGGCGCAGCTCGGGCCGCAGTTCGCGCTGCAGGTCGAGGCAGAGCGCCAGCGCCAGATCGGCATCGAGCGTGCGCTCATGCACCTCGTCGAAGATCACCGCGCCGACCCCCTCGAGCCCGGGATCGGATTGCAGCCGGCGCACCAGCAGCCCCTCGGTGACCACCTCGATGCGCGTTGCGGCGGAAACCGCGCTGTCGAGCCGCGTCCGATACCCGACGGTCGCGCCGACAGGCTCGCCGCGCAGCTCCGCAATCCGCATCGCCGCCGCCCGTGCGGCGATGCGGCGCGGCTCCAGCATGACGATTCGGCCGCCGCCGAGCCAATCAGCGTCGAGCAGCGCCGGCGGCACCAGCGTCGTCTTGCCGGCGCCGGGCGGCGCTACAATCAATGCATTCGATTGGGCGGCGAGCGCTGCCAATAGCTGAGGCAGCGCTTCCGCAACGGGGAGATCGGGTGCAGGTGTCACGAACGGGGATGTTGGGACGAACTGTGTTCTTGTGTCCTGTGCATCGGCGTTGGACAAGGATGATCCCGTGCTCCGCCTGTTCCTGACCGCCGCACTCCTGCTCGCGCCCGCGCTTTGCCTCGCCGCGGAAAGCGCGCCTGTGACCAGCCGGCGCGCGACGGCCACGCTGATGTCGGATACCGACGCGATTGCGCCCGGCCAGCCGTTCCGCCTGGCGCTACGTCTCCGCCTCGCACCTGGTTGGCACACCTATTGGAGGAACCCCGGCGACGCTGGCGCGCCGCCGCAGCTCACGCTGTCCCTACCGCCGCACGCGACGGCTTCCGAGATCGCGTGGCCCACGCCGGCGCGGCAGCGCGAGGGGCCGCTGATGACCTACGGCTACCAGGGCGACGTGGTCCTGCCGGTCACCGTGACCGGCGCGGCGGCTGGCGGGATGAACGTGACGGCCCAGGCGCAATGGCTGGTCTGCGACAACATCTGCGTCCCCGAGGACGGCAGCTTCACGCTGCATCTGCCGCAAGGCACGCCCGCCCCATCGGCCGAGGCAGCGCTGTTCCGGGCGACAGAGGCGCATACGCCGCGGCCCGCACCCTGGCAGGCGCGGATCGGGCCGGACGGGACGCTCGATGTCGCCGGCGTGGAGCTCGCGCCCGCCACGGTCAAGGCCGCCGCGTTCATCCCCGACGAGTCCGGCGCGATCCAAGACGCCGCGCCGCAACCGCTCTCTGTCAGCGACGGCCACCTGCAACTGCATCTCGCGGCCGCGAAGTTCGCGCCGCTCGCCGGCCTGCTGCTTGTCACCGATGCTACCGGGCAGGCCGGCAGCTATGCGATCACCGCCGCACCCGCCCCGGAGCTGCACGCGGCACTTCCGCTCGCACGCGTGCTGTGGCTCGCGTTTCTCGGCGGCGCGATCCTGAACCTCATGCCCTGCGTCTTCCCGGTGCTCGCGATGAAGGCGCTCGGCCTCGCCCGCCTCTCCGCCGCCGAGCGCGGGCACGCACGCGCGCATGCGCTGTCCTACACCGCCGGCATCCTCGTCACCTTCGCGGGCCTCTGCGCGGTGATGCTCGCGCTGCGGGCGGGCGGTGCCGCGGCGGGCTGGGGGTTCCAGTTCCAGTCGCCCGCGTTCGTGGCCGCAATGGCGGCGCTGCTGTTCGCAGCCGGGTTGAATCTCGCAGGCGTGTTCGCGATCGATGCCGGGCGGGCGGGTATCGGCCAGGCGCTCGCGGCGCGTGGCGGACATGTCGGCAGCTTTTTCACCGGCCTGCTCGCCGTCCTCGTCGCAACGCCCTGCACCGCGCCGTTCATGGCGGTCGCGATCGGCGCCGCCCTGCTCGCGTCGCCGCTCGCTGCGATCAGTGTCTTCCTCGCCCTCGGGCTCGGCCTCGCCAGCCCGTACCTGCTCCTCGCCGCGATCCCCGCCCTCACCCGTCTTCTCCCGCGTCCCGGCCCGTGGATGGAAACCCTGCGGCGGGTGCTCGCCATCCCGATGATCGGCGCGGCCGCGTGGCTGGTCTGGGTGGTCGGCCAGGGTTGGGGCGAGACCGCGCTTGCGCTGACCTGCCTCGGTCTGCTCGCGGTCGCGGCGGCAACGTTGGCTTTGCGGCGGGCGCAGCGGGCCCGCGGGGGACGCGCGACCTATGCCGGGCTCGCCCTGGCCGTCGTCGCCGTGGTCGCGTTTGTCGTCGCGGTCGGAGCGTCGCCGCCATCATCCGCGCCGGTCGCGGAGCGCGGCGGCGAGCCGTTCAGCGCCGCCCGCCTCGCTGCGCTGCAATCGGAGGGGCGGCCAGTGTTCGTGAACATGACCGCCGCCTGGTGCGTCACCTGCCTGGTCAACGAGCGCCTCGCGCTTTCGCCGGACGCCGTCCGCGAAGCGTTCAAAGCGCATCGCGTCGCATATCTCAAGGGCGACTGGACGCGGCAGGACCCGCAGATCACGGCCTTCCTGCAGGCGCATGGCCGCGAAGGCGTGCCGCTCTACGTCTACTTCCCCGGCGACGGCCGTCCGCCATCGGTGCTGCCGCAGATCCTGACCGAAGGGGAAGTGCTCGCCGCCGTCGCCGGATGAGGCGGTGGAGCGGGTGAAGGCAATCGAACCCTCGTATGCGGCAGTTCGGCAAAGATCGCTGTCGCGCACAGATCGTTGGGCTATTCGTTGCTGATTGCGGGCGAGCTGTGCGAAGCTTTCGGAGATGCCCTCGCGGAGGACGAGTTCGCAGTCTATGGCTCGCCCCGGCGGGGTCGCCTCCCGGCCACGCGCGCGGCGCGGCCGGAAGGCGCGTCGTCCCTCCTTAATTCGGCGGCACGGTGTTGCTGTATGTGACGCTGTCGCCGGAAGGCGAGACGGCCGAGCCGTAGCCGTAGCTGGCGCCGGGGATGCCATCCACCGTCTGCTGGTCCTCCACGCCGCCGGTCGTGGGCGGCCTCACGAAGGCCGTGGAGGACGTCGCAAGCGGACCGGGCGGAACGACTTGGACGCGATCGAATTGCTCTTCGGGATCGGCCGCGAACGCGGCGGAAGCGGAAACAATGCCGGCAGCGGCGATCGCTGCGAGCAGCAATTTGTCCATGAGGACACTCCTTCGAGTTCAGTTTTCCAGCCAGTCCCGTTGTCCAAGGCTAGCTGGGATGCTAGGCGTTTGAGGCGCCCCTCAAACACGGACGCTATGTGAGCATGCCCTCAAATTCTTCAAGGCAGATTCGCGCGCCGCTGGAGCCGCAGCGCGAGGCAGGACGTCAGCGTGTGGCCGAACTCGTGCAGGCCGCCGCGGCCGTGATCCAGGAGCGGGGCTTTGAGGCAGCGACCATGGCCGAGATCGCCGCCCGTGCGGACGCGAAGATCGGCTCCCTGTACCGCTTCTTCCCGAACAAGGCGGCGGTGGCTGACGCACTCATGGAGCGCTACGCCGAGGTCGTGCAGGCGGAATACGACGCCATCCACGCGCGCGCAGCCACGGCCAAGCCGGAGGAGTTGGCCGACGCTCTTATCGATCTGATGATGAAGCTGCGCTCGCAGATGCGGGCGGCCGCCGCATTGCTGGAGTCCCAGACCGACTCGTCGCCGGTCCGTCAACGATTCCGGGCCCAGGTCTTGGCTGGCGTCAAGACAGCTGTGACCATGCGCGCGCCTGATCTCGGCGACCAGGAGGCCGACGCCATCGCGGCCGTGGTGCTGAACAACATGAGGACCATGGTGCTCATGGCCCGCAACAAAGCGCCGAGCAGCCCGGGCGCTATCGAAGAACTGAGACTGATGAACCGGCTCTATCTAGCGGCCAAGCTCAACCGAACAGGAGGCGCGCGCCTCAAGAGGTGTGAGAGATATGGAGACCGTGAGCCCACCGAAAAGTAAGGGGAAAAAGGTGGAGCGGGTGAAGGGAATCGAACCCTCGTATGCAGCTTGGGAAGCTGCCGTTCTACCATTGAACTACACCCGCGCACGGCGCGTCCGGAGATCATAGGAAAGCGGCGTTGACCGCGCAATCCGATCGGCTTATCGCTCATTTGCCGCCGCAAGCGGCCCTCGTGATTTGTCCGGCCGGATTGCGGCGAGGTGAAACAAGCGCGCTAAAGAGGCCAGCGTCGGTCCCCAGGGGGCGCGCTGCATCGACGGTCGGCCCACCTGAATCGATAGGGCCCGCGACACATGCCGAACCAGAATCCGCTCCGCCCCGCCACCCTGCTCGTGCACGGCGGCACCGAACGCACGCATCACGGGGAGACCGCCGAAGCGCTCTTCCTCACCTCCGGCTTCGTCTACGACGACGCCGAGCAGGCGGAAGCAACCTTCGCCGGCAAACTCAAACACTACCAGTATTCCCGCTTCGGCAATCCGACCGTGACCATGCTGGAGCAGCGCCTCGCCGCGATCGAGGGCGCCGAGGCCTGCCGGGCGACCGCGACCGGGATGGCCGCCGTCCACGCCGCCCTGCTTTCGCACCTCCGCGCCGGCGATCGCGTCGTCGCCTCGCGCGCGCTGTTCGGATCGTGCCACTGGATCGTCTCGACCCTGCTGCCCCGTTACGGCATCGAGACCGAGTTCGTGGACGGCGGGGACCTCGACCAATGGCGTGCCGCCCTCGCCCGCAAGGCGGCGCTGGTCCTGCTCGAATCGCCGTCCAACCCGATGCTGGAGATGGTGGACCTCGCCGCCGTCGGCGAGCTCGCCCATGCGGCCGGCGCGATCGTCGTGGTGGACAACGTCTTCGCCACCCCGCTGCTGCAACGCCCGCTCACCCTGGGCGCCGACGTCGTCGTCTACTCCTGCACCAAGCACATCGACGGCCAGGGCCGTGTGCTCGGCGGCGCGATCCTCGGACGGCGAACCTGGGTCGAGGAAACGCTGCAGCCGTTCATCCGCAACACCGGCCCGTCGATCTCGCCGTTCAACGCCTGGCTGCTGCTGAAAGGCCTGGAGACACTCGCGCTGCGCGTCGACGCCGCCTGCCGCAGCGCCGCCGCGATCGCCGATTTCCTCGCCGCCCGACCGGAAGTTTCCCACGTCTGGTATCCGACGCGGGACGACCATCCGCAGGCCGCACTCGCGCGCGCGCAGATGTCGGGCGGTGGAACCCTCGTGACGTTCGAGGTCGCCCCGACCGCCGGGCTGGACCCCAAGGCCGCCGCGTTCCGCGTGATGAACGCGCTGCGGCTGATCCGGATCTCCAACAATCTCGGTGACTCGAAGTCGCTCGTGACTCATCCCGCGACCACGACGCACTACCGGATCGGCGCGGAGGAGCGGGCGAAGCTCGGCATCGCCGACGGGGTGATCCGGCTCTCCGTCGGCCTTGAGGACGTGGACGATCTCAAGGATGATCTGAGCCAGGCGCTCGCGGCGCTCCGCCTTCGCCAGGCGGCGGAGTAGATTGGGCCAGCGGCAAGGAAGCGCGATGGCAGCGAACCCGACCGGGAAAGCGAAAGCGGACGCGTATTCGCAGACCACGCGCGAGGTGCGCGTCACCGTCCGCTCGTTCTACCTGGCCGACCAGTCGCAGCCCGAGGAAGGCAAGTACGTCTGGGCCTACCGCATCAAGATCGAGAATCTCGGCCGCGAAGCCGTGCAGCTCCGCCAACGGACGTGGCGGATCACCGACGCGCGGGGACGCACGCAGCGGGTGCACGGGGACGGTGTGGTCGGCGCGCAACCCGTGCTCGAGCCCGGCGAGGCGTTCGAATACACCTCCGGCACGCCGCTCGAGACGCCGTCCGGTTTCATGGCGGGCACGTATCATATGGTCGTCGCGGCGAGCGGCGAGCCGTTCGATGTCGCGATCCCCACATTCAGCCTCGACAGCCCTCACCAGGATGGACGCCTGCACTGACGCGGACCGCCTTGCACGCGCTCCCGCCATCGCCATGTCGCAAGCCGTTGAACGCGCGAGACCGGTTCGATGAACGTCACCACGCCGCCCACCCTCGACGACGACAGGCAGAGCAGCGATGCGAACCGCCCGACGCGCGACGAGGCAGAGGCCGCCGTCCGCACGCTCCTGCGGTGGGCCTGCGACGATCCGAATCGCGAGGGCCTGTTGGAGACACCCGCCCGCGTGGTGC
>DATAPS010000178.1:0-4985 GCA_036265085.1 Acetobacteraceae bacterium
TCGGCGCTCCGGACATGGCGTTTCCGCGGCTCAACAACATCAGCTTCTGGCTGCTCGTGCCCGCGCTCTGCTTCATCCTCACCGGCCTTCTCACCGGCGAGGGCGCGGGCTCCGGCTGGACGCTGTATCCGCCGTTGTCGAACGCGACCTATGAGCCGGGGCTGTCGGAAGACTTCACGCTGTTCGCACTGCATCTCGCCGGCATCTCCTCGCTGCTCGGCGCGATCAACTTCATCACTACGATCTTCAACATGCGTGCGCCCGGCATGACGCTCCACAAGATGCCGCTGTTCGTGTGGTCGATCCTGGTGACGGCGTTCCTGCTGCTACTCGCGATCCCGGTGCTGGCCGGCGCGATCACCATGCTGATCACCGATCGCAATTTCGGCACCGCGTTCTTCGACCCGCAGGGCGGCGGCGACCCGGTGCTGTTCGAGCACCTGTTCTGGTTCTTCGGGCATCCCGAGGTCTACATCATGATCCTGCCGGGCTTCGGCATGATCAGCCACGTCGTCTCGACGTTCAGCCGCAAGCCGGTGTTCGGGTATCTGGGCATGGCCTATGCGATGGTGGCGATCGGCGTGGTCGGGTTCGTCGTGTGGGCGCACCACATGTTCGTCTCGGGCATCGACGTCGACACGCGCGCCTACTTCATGGCGGCGACGATGATCATCGCGGTGCCGACGGGCATCAAGATCTTCTCGTGGATCGCAACGATGTGGGGCGGGTCGATCGAGCTGAAGACGCCGATGCTCTGGGCCATCGGCTTCATCTTCCTGTTCACCGTGGGCGGTGTGACGGGCGTGGTGCTGGCGAATGCCGGCATCGACGAGATCCTGCACAACACCTACTACGTCGTGGCGCACTTCCATTACGTGCTGTCGCTCGGCGCGGTGTTCTCGATCTTCGCCGGCTTCTACTACTGGATCGGCAAGATGACCGGAAAGCCCTACCCCGAGTTCTGGGGCAAGGTGCATTTCTGGGTGACGTTCATCGGCGTGAACCTGACATTCTTCCCGATGCACTTCCTCGGCGTCGCCGGGATGCCGCGGCGCTACCCCGATTACCCCGAAGCGTTCCACGGCTGGAACTTCGTCGCCTCGATCGGCTCGTATATCGGCGGCGTATCGGTGCTGATCTTCCTCTACGTCCTGTATCGGACCTTCACGTCGAAGGAGCACCTCGCGCCGAACTACTGGGGCGAGGGTGCGACGACGCTGGAGTGGTCGGTCACGTCCCCGCCCCCGTTCCACACGTTCGAGGAACTGCCGCGGATTCGCTGAACGCCGCTGCCCGCGCCGTTTTCGTCAAGGACGGGACAAGACCGCGCGAGACGGGTAAGGTGCGCGGTGTATAGACTGTTCGTGCCGAGGCCGAGTTGGCCTCGAGTGGAGACTCTGAAGACAGTGGGCGCCGTCCTACCTGATCGCAGCACGCCGGACGCGGCAGCCGCCATTGCGGTGCCGTCCTCCTCCCCGCGCGACTGGTTCATCCTCCTCAAGCCCCGCGTCCTGACGCTCGTGGTGTTCACAGGCGTCGTCGGCCTGATCGTTGCACCCGGCAGCATCCATCCCGTCATCGCGCTCGCGGCCGTCTTGAGCATCACGGTTGCCGCCGGGGCGGCCGGCGTCATGAACATGTGGTACGACCGGGACATCGACGCACTCATGCGCCGGACCGCGAACCGCCCCATCCCGGCCGGCCGCATCGCGCCGGACGAGGCGCTCGGCTTCGGCATCACACTCGCGGGCGCCTCGGTGATCGTGATGGGTCTTGCGACCAATCTCGCCGCCGCGGCGCTGCTCGCGCTGTCGATCGTGTTCTACGTATTCGTCTACACGATGTGGTTGAAGCGCCGGACGCCGCAGAACATCGTCATCGGCGGCGCGGCGGGCGCGTTTCCGCCGGTGATCGGCTGGGCGGCGGTGACCGGGAATGTGACCCTGCTGCCGGCGCTGATGTTCCTGATCATCTTCCTGTGGACACCGCCGCATTTTTGGTCGCTGTCGCTGTTCGCGAGCGCCGACTATGCGCGGGCCGGCGTGCCGATGCTGCCGGTGGTGCGTGGCGCGCGGGAGACCCGCCGCCAGATTGTGCTCTACACGGTTCTGCTGGCGGCTGCGTCGCTGTCTCCGTGGGTGCTCGGCGTCGCTGGCCCGATCTACGGCCTGTCTGCCGCGGTTCTCGGCGGCGCGTTCCTGTGGCAGTCCTGGCGCGTGTGGCGGGATCGTCAGGACGCGGCTGGCGTCAGCTTGACCAAGGACGCGCCCGCGAAGCTCGCCTTCAAATACTCGCTCTACTACCTCTTCGCGCTGTTCACAGCGCTTGCCGTGGATCGGCTGGTCGGTTGAGCATGGTTCGCGATTCCGAGCTTCGCACGCATCTCTCGCGCGGCGAGTCCGACGCGATCGCGCGCAAGCGCCGGGGCCGCAACATCGCCTTGGCGGTGGCGTTGCTCGCGTTCGTGGTGCTGTTCTATGCGATCGCTGTCGTGAAGCTCGCGGCGCACTGAGGCGGATAACTGATGACCCTCGATCCCAGGCGGCGGAACCGCTCCAACGCCCTCCTCGCCAGCACGCTGGTCGCGATCGTCGTCGCCATGGTCGGCGCATCTTTCGCGGCCGTGCCACTGTACAAGCTGTTCTGCGCGGTCACCGGCTATGGCGGTACGCCGCAGATCGGACCCGAGACGAGCGCGACCACGAGCAGCAAGACGATCGTCGTCCGCTTCGACGCCGACACGAACCCGGCACTCCCGTGGAAGTTCCAGCCGGACCAGGCGGAGATCCGCCTCAAGCTCGGCGATCAACAGGTCGCGTTCTACAACGCGCGCAATGAGGCCGACACGCCGGTTACCGGCGTCGCCGTCTACAACGTCACGCCCGACAAGATCGGCAAGTATTTCCACAAGACGGCTTGCTTCTGCTTCAACGAACAGACGCTCGCTCCGCAGCAGAAGATGGAGTTTCCGGTCAGCTTCTGGGTCGATCCGGCGATCGCCGACGATCCCTCGACCGCCGACGTGAAGACGATCACGCTCTCCTACACATTCTTCCGTTCGCTCGACGACGCGGCGCGCACCGGCGCTCTCGCGAAAGCGGGGCCGCATGTCGGCCCGCTGGTGCGCTGAGCGCGCGCTCCGTTCCGATTCTGCAACGCGGCATTGAGCCTTGAAGCGCCGGGCGTTTTGGGGATGATGCGCGCCAGATTCCACGAGTGACACACGCCATGGACACGCATCTGCAAGTCGCCGCGCCGGTCCCTGACCGATCCGGCCTGAAACAGCCCTATCACCTCGTCGACCCGAGTCCGTGGCCGATCGTCGGCGCTCTCGCGGGCGGCTGCACCGTCCTCGGGATCATCTTCGCTGCGCATTACGGGAACTACGTCTTCCTGATTATCGGCATCGCCCTTGTCCTCGCCACCATGTTCCTGTGGTGGCGCGACGTTCTGCGGGAGAGCCGGGCGCCGGGCGTGCATACCCCGGTGGTGCGCCTTGGTTTGCGCTACGGGATGATGCTGTTCATCGCCAGCGAGGTGATGTTCTTCGTCGGCTTCTTCTGGGCGTTCTTCAATTTCGCGCTGTTCCCCTCCAACGTCGCCGGATCCGGTCAGTGGCCGCCGCCGGGCATCCACACCTTCGATCCGTTCCATTTGCCGTTCCTGAACACGATGATCCTGCTGCTGTCGGGCACCACGATCACCTGGGCGCACCATTCGCTGATCCACAACGACCGCAAGGGCCTGATCACGGGCCTCGGCCTGACGGTGCTGCTCGGACTCTCGTTCACGTTGTGCCAGGTGATCGAGTATTCCGATGCACCGTTCAAGTTCAGCGGCGGCGGCGTCTATCCCGGCGTGTTCTTCCTCGCCACCGGCTTTCACGGTTTTCACGTCATCGTCGGCACGTGCTTCCTGATCGTGTGCTGGCTGCGCGCGCGGGTGGGTCAGTTCACACCGCAGCGCCATTTCGGCTTCGAGGCAGCCGCCTGGTATTGGCACTTCGTCGACGTGGTGTGGCTGTTCCTCTTCGTCTGCATCTATGTCTGGGGCGCGAGCGCCGTCACCGGATAGTGGCCGACGCACCTCCCTCGGTCCTGCGGGCGGCGCTTCGCGGGCGTTGCCCCCGCTGCGGCCAGGGGAGGCTGTTCGTCGGCGTATTATCGATCCGCGAACGGTGCGAGATTTGCGGACTCGATTTCCAGAGGCTCGACATCGGCGACGGGACCGCGGTGCCGGTCCTCCTGATGCTCGGAACCGTCATCGTTGTGCTCGCCTTTTGGGTAGAGTTCAGGTTTTCGCCGCCGCTTTGGGTCCATGCGGTACTTTGGCCCGTCGTCTCGGTGCCAATCGCGATCGTGATGATGCGGCCGATCAAGGCGGGGTTCGCGGCGCTCCAGTACCGTTTGCGTGCGAGCGAAATGGAGCTGTGAGCCCCAAATGAACCCAGCAGCCCGGCGCCTCACCGGGCCGGGTGCGATCACGCTGGTCATGCTGGCGATTCTGGTCGCGCTCGGCACGTGGCAGGTGCATCGCCTCGCCTGGAAGGACGGCCTGCTCGCCGACATATCCCGTGCCGAAGCGGCCCCCGGCGTTGCGTTGCCCCCCGATCCCCCACCGTTCCTGAAGGTCCGCATCAGCGGCGTGTTCCACTACGACCAAACCGCCACGTATGGCGTCGAGCTGCGGCGGACCCTGCGCGGAGATCAGCTCGGCGCGCAGCTCGTCACTCCGCTGTTTCGGCCGGACGGTCCACCCGTTCTGGTCGATCGCGGCTGGGCGCCGAGCGAAAATCCGGGGCCGATCGCGCAGCCTTCCGGCGCGGTCACTGTCGAGGGCTACGTCCGTCCGGCTGACAGGCCGGGCCTGTTCTCGCCGGCCGACGATCCGGCGAAGCGGGTCTTCTACACGCTGAATCCCGAGAAGATCGGCGCCGCGCTTGGTCTCGACCGCGTCGCGCCCTTCACGGTCGTGGCCCTCGGGCC
>DATAPS010000179.1:0-8382 GCA_036265085.1 Acetobacteraceae bacterium
GCCGAGGCCGCGCGGAGTTCGTCGGTCATGTGCGTCGGCCTCCTTTCACGCGGCAGGAGACCACGAGTGACGGCACGTGGGCGAGTCAGGATCATTACGCATTGCGCTCAGCTGTAGAGGTCACGTCCCGGGCTGGCGGCGTGTCCCGGCGATTGGGTGTTTTCGAGTTTCCACCGGTGTGTGGAGCTTGGGACCTATCCGAGAGATTGGACGCGGGTTGTCGGCGGCGGCCGTCGACCCAATGCTGGCATGCGTGGCCCAGCCTGATTGGAGCAACGCATGATTTTCCAGGAGCATTCAGAGACAGGCTCTTCGCCAGCCTACGAGCTCAATCAACGACGTGCCGTCATGACTGGCGCAAAAGTCGTTGCGATCTTAACCGTCCGCTCCTGTTTAGCCGTCGTCACGTAGTTCGACGCGACGTCGTCGATCCGTCTGCGTTCGGAGCGCGCGGCGGATCGATGAGACCCGAGATTACGCGGTGATATCGACGCGCCGCATCCGGCGTGTTGCGTCGCAGCAGTTCTTTCCGCGACGCTCAAGCGGCATCGACAGATCCGTCGTCTCGAATCCGCGATATCGGTCAGCCGCTTCCGCCATCGATATCAAAGGTCCAGCGCCTGGCAGCGGAGCAGCAGCGAGCCGGAGGCGTGGACCGCCAGCGTCCAGCCGGGGGGGACGAGCGTCGTCGCGTCGAGTTGCGTCACGATCAGCGGTCCCGCGAGGGTCGCGCCGGCGGCGAGCGTGGCGCGGTCGTGGATGGGAGTCTCGAGCGGTCCGTCTGCGAAATGAACGACGGCGCGGGTGGCGGGCTCGGCGGCGGAGGACGTGGGCGGGGGGGAGGCGACCGGCGGGGGGAGGCGGCCGACCGCTTCGGCTCGGAGCGTGACCAGTTCGATCGGTGCGTCCATGACGAAGCCGTAGAGGGCGCGGTGGGCGTCCTCGAAGGCCGTGCAGGCGAGCGCCGCGTCGTCCTGCCAGGCGACGGCCAGCTCGCCGCCCTGACCGGCGTAGCGCATCAGCGCGACGGTTTCGATGCGGCGGTCGGCGGGCGGCACCCGCTCCTCGGCGAGCCACGCCTCGGCCTCAGTGCGAAGCGCGGCGACGATCGGCGCGGCTAAGGCGGCGTCGGGCGGTCCTGCCATCGGCAGCGTGCGGCTGAATTCGGCTTTCAGGTCGGCGGCCAGCAGGCCCTCGGCGCAGAGCACGCCGGGCGCGGGCGGGATCAGCACCGTCTCGATCCCAAGCAGATCCGCGATGGCGCAGCCGTGCAACGGACCTGCACCGCCGAACGGGACGAGGGTGAAGGCGCGCGGGTCGTGGCCGCGCTCGACCGAGACGACGCGAATGGCGCCGACCATGTTGCTGTCGGCGATGGCGAGGATGCCGCGCGCCGCGGCATGGAGATCGAGGCCGAGCGGCTCCGCGACGCCACGGCGGATCGCCTGGTCCGCGAGCGTGGTGTCGAGCTGCATCCGCCCGCCGAGCAGGGAGGCGGGCAGGTGGCCGAGCGCGAGATGCGCGTCGGTGACGGTCGCGTCGGCGCCACCGTGGCCGTAGCAGGCCGGACCGGGCGCGGCCCCCGCGCTCTCCGGGCCAACGGAGAGCGCGCCGTCGCGGACACGAGCGATGGAGCCGCCGCCCGCTCCCACGGTGACCATGTCCACCATCGGCAGCGGCAACGGCCATTCGCCAACCTTGCCGTGCTGGGTGAGGCCGATGCGGCCGTCCTTGATGAGGGAGATATCCGCTGACGTGCCGCCGATATCGACAGTGATAATGTCGGAGATGCCCGACGCGGCCGCCACTTCGCGCGCGCCGACCACGCCCGCCGCCGGGCCGGACAGCGCGGTTACGGCGGGTGCGCGGCGGATCGTCGCCGCCCCCGCGACTCCGCCGTTCGACTGCATCAGCAGGAGCGGGGCGGCGATGCCCTGGTCGGTCAGGCGCCGTTCGAGCCGCGCGACATAGCTCGACACGGCCGGCATCACGCCGGCGTTGAGGATGACGGCCAGCGTGCGCTCGTATTCGCGGACCACCGGCAGTACGTCGGCCGAGACGGTGATTGCGACGCCGGCCAGGGCGGCGCGGAGGATTTCGGCGACTCTGCGCTCGTGAGTGGGGTTCGCGAAGCTGTGCAGGAGGCAGACCGCGACGGCCTGCACGCCGAGCCGGCGACATGCTTCCGCCGCTTCGGCGGCACTCGCTTCGTCGAGCGGGGTGATGACGGCGCCGCCGGGTCCGACGCGCTCGATCACTTCGATGACGTGAGAGGCGGGGACGGGGCGACGCGGCTTGCGCCACGCGTAGAGATTGGCGCGGCGCGGGATGTCCTGCCGGCCGATATCGAGCACGTGGCGGAAGCCCGCCGTCGTGATGAGCGCGGTCGGCGCGCCCTTTCCTTCGATGATCAGATTGGTCGCGACCGTGGTGCCGTGCAGCACGCGACCTATCGACGATGCCTCGGCCCGCGCCTGCTCGAGCGCGAGCTGCACGCCGGTCACGAAGGCTTGCGAGGGATCCGATGGCACGCTCGGCGTCTTCGCGCGCCAGGCGCGGCCGGTGGTGGAGTCCTGCAAGGTGACGTCGGTGAAGGTGCCGCCGATATCGACGGCGACGGCGAGCTGGGCGTCAGGAGAGAGCATCGTATTTCGCCGCTTTCGTTTCGGTGGCGAGAGTGAGTCAGGCCACGTCAATGGCGCAGATGGGGGCGGTTTCGGTGAGGATGGCAAGATCTCGCCGCGCCTCCCCCTCTCCGCCCGGCCATGACCGGGGAGGGAGCGAACGCGTCGACGCTGCGTCAGGTAAGAGCATCGACGTATTCCATGCGATGGAACGCGCCCGCGACCGGGCGCTCGCGGCGACGGAGATCGGTGGCGGCGTCGTCGAGCGCGCCTTCCCGGATCACGACGCCGTAGTGGCGTGCGGCGGCCCCGACCGAGACGTAGCCTTCGAGCACGTCGCGCAGCACGAGGGACGCGGGACGGTCGTAGGGATGGCCGCGCCCACCGCCGCCGCCGGTCTCGATGCGGAGGATGTCGCCCTTGTGGACGCGGTTGCCGTCGGACAGCGGCACCAAGACGCGTTCGTTCGCGCGCCCCGGATTGACCACCGCGCGCCCGGAGCCGCCGGACATGCCGCCCGCAACGCCCCAGGGCGGATTCTCCACGCTGTCGATGCGGACGGCGAGCGTCGCTTCCTCGGCGAGGATTTCGTATTCGCGGACGATGCCGCAGCCGCCGCGGAACGTGCCGGGGCCGCCGCTGTCGCGGTTTACACCGTACGTGGTGAGACGGACGGGGTACCCGAGTTCGAGGAACTCGACGGGATAGTTCTCCTGCGCGACGAAATAGACCGCATCGATGCCGTCCGCGTCGGGCCGTGCGCCGTAGCCGACGCCGATACCGTCCGACATGAGGAAGTGCTTTCCGTTCGCAGTCCCGCTCATCAGGATGATGACGTAGGCGGAATGGGCAGCCAGGCCCGGCGTGCCGGCGACGTTGATGAGGCCGTTCAAGGTCGCGAGCACGCGCATCATCGTCATGCCGCGCATCCCGAGCGGGGCGGGGAAGCGCGGCTGCAGCAGCGAGCCTTCGCGTAGCCGCACTTCGTCGATGGCGCGCGGACCGCCGGCGTTGCAGACCTGCGTGGGATCGCCGCCGAGGAAATAGAGGCCGAGCGCCATGCCGGGCACGTCGCGGTTCATCAGGAAGTTGACCGGGCCGGCGGACTGGTCGTCGGTTTCGGTGGCGTCGAAGATGAAGCGGTCATCGGCGGTGCGGGTGAGCGCGAGCCGGATCGAGAGCTTGCCGCTGCCGTGGCCGTCGGTATCGAGCGCGTCGGTGAAGCGGTGCGTGCCGACCGGAAAGGTTTCGCGCAGGCGGCGGCGCACCAGCGCTTCGGTCCGCGCAAGGAGCTGGGCGAGGGCGTCGGCGAGCGTGTCGGCGCCGAAACGGACGACGATCTCCTGCATCCGCTTCACGCCGAGCTCGACGCTGCCCATGAGCGCGCGGGTATCGCCACGGCAGGTCTCGGGGTAGCGCGAGTTGCGGTAGAAGACATCGAGCACGGCCTCGTTGGTGGTACCGCGATCGATGAGTTTCGTGGGCGGGATGATGATGCCTTCCTGAAAGATGCTGGTGGCATCAGGGCTGATCGAGCCGGGGCGGATGCCGCCGACATCCGAGAAATGTGCCCAGCCCATGACGAAGGCGCAGCGGCGGCCCTGCTGGAACACGGGAGCGAGGAACACCTGATCGTTGGAATGCGAGACCGCGCCGTGGCTGCCGTAGCAGTCGCTATACCAGTAGAGATCGCCTTCCCGGATCGTCTCGATCGGGAACTTCTCGAACACCGGCCCGCAGATGTCGCCGAAGATCGGCACGTTGGAGCCGACCGCCATCACGCCGTTCGCATCGAACAGCGCGGTGTAGAAATCCTTCTTCTCGCGGATGAAGGCGGAGATCGCAGTGCGCTCGATCAGCGCCTCCATCTCCGCGTGGGCGGCGCGGACGGCGCCGCGGATGATCTCCAGCGTCACGGGATCGCAGGCGGACATCAGGCGTCTCCTCGATGGCACGCGACGGCGCGGCCGTTGCCGATGGTGCGTAGAAGCGGGGCTTCGGTCATGCAACGCGCGAAGGCTTCGGGGCAGCGGTCGCGGAACGCGCAGCCGGTGTCGGTGGGCGGCGCATCGGAGAGGGCGCCGCGGATCGGGAGCGGGGCGCGGTCCTGGTCGACGCGGGGGACGGGGACGGCGGCGATCAGCGCGCGCGTGTAGGGGTGACGCGGGTCGGCGATGATGTCGGTGGTGCGGCCTTCCTCGACGACGCGGCCGAGATACATCACGAGGGTGCGTTCGCAGACGTAACGGATCAGCGCGAGATCGTGGCTGATGTAGATGGCGGAGAGGCCTAGCGCGTCGCGGGCATCACGCAGCAGGTTGAGGATGCCGGCGCGGACGGAGACGTCGAGCATCGATACGGGCTCGTCGGCGACGATCAGCCGGGGGTGCGGGATGAGCGCGCGGGCGAGGACGACGCGCTGAAGCTGTCCGCCGGAGAGTTCGTGCGGGCGTCTGTTGAGCCACGCGGATGCGGGGGCGAGGCGGACGCGCTGCATCGCTTCGTCGATGCGGGCGGCGTGCTCGTGGGCGGGGATTCCGAAGTTGCGGAGCGGCTCTTTCAGCGTGCGGAGGATGGTGAAACGCGGGTTGAGCGCGTCGAATGGGTTCTGAAACACGAGCTGCGCGCGACTGCGGAATCTTCGCAGCGCGCCGCCGCGGAGATGGGTGATGTCGGCGCCTTCGAACGTGATCGCGCCGGAGGTGGGTTCTTCGAGGCGGAGGAGCATGCGGGCGGTGGTGGTCTTGCCGCAGCCGGATTCGCCGACGATGCCGACGGCTTCGCCGGCGGCGACGGCGAGGTCCACGCCGCGGACGGCGTGGATTGCGCGGCCGTGGGCGCGGAATGTCTTTGTCAACGCTCGTGCCGCTATGACCGGCCTCTCGCCCAATCCTCGCCCCGCTTGCGCGGAGAGGGGCGGGGTGAGGCGCGGTCCGCTCACGCCGCCCACGTCGCCGGTTCCGCCGCGCGCTGGCGCAACGCGACCGCATCCTCCGCACGCCAGCACGCAACGTCGTGATCGACCCCGCGCGGCGCCAGTGCCGGTGCCTCTGCACGGCATCGATCCACCGCGAACGGGCAGCGCGGGGCGAAGCGGCAGCCGGGCGGCGGGTGCAGCAGCGAGGGCGGCGCGCCTTCGATCGGCACCAGCGCTTCGTCGCCGCCATGCACGTCGGGGAAGGCGTGGGTGAGGCCCATCGTGTAGGGATGCAGCGGCCGCTCCAGGACCTCGCGGGCCGGGCCGCTCTCGACGACGCGGCCGGCGTACATCACGGCGACGCGGTCGCAGGCGTAGGCCACGACCGCGATGTCGTGCGTGACCAGGATGATCGCGAGGCCGAGCCGCGCTTGCAAGCCGCGCAGTAGATCCAGCACCTGCCGCTGCACGATCACGTCGAGCGCGGTCACCGGTTCGTCGGCGATCACCAGCACTGGATCGAGGGCGAGGGCGAGGGCGATCGAGGCGCGCTGGCGCATTCCGCCGCTGAATTGATGCGGATAATCGGCGAGGCGCGCCGGATCGATTCCGACCATGCGGAACAGCTCCTCGGCGCGGGCGCGCGCGGCGGCGCCGTGCAAACCGCCGCGCGCGCGGAGCACTTCCAGCATCTGCGCGCGGAGGCGTTGCACCGGATCGAGCGCGTTCATCGCGGTCTGCGGCACGAACGACATGCGCCGCCAGCGCAGGGCGCGGCGTTCGCGTTCCGGCAGCGCGGTCAGCTCGCGGCCTTCGAAGGCGATGCTGCCGGAGGCGATCTGCCCCGCGCTCGGCAGCACGCCCATGAGTGCGCGACCGAGCGTGGATTTACCGCAGCCGCTCTCGCCGACCAGACCGACGATCGTGCCGGCGGGCACATCGAGCATCGCGCCATCCACCGCGCGCATCGGGCCGGCGCCGGTGCGGTAGGTCACGACGAGATCGCGCACCGCCAGGAGAGTCACTGATCGGCCAGCTTCGGGAACAGCAGCTTTTCCGATCCGCGCGAGATGAAGAATCCCGCGAGCACCATTGCGACAATCGCCATACCCGGCGGCGCGAACCAATTCCAGGCGCCGCGGCCGAGCGCCTGGTTGGCGTAGGCGTCCTGCAGCATCACGCCCCAGCTCACCGCCTCCGGATCGCCGAAGCCGAGGAAGCTCGCCGCCGCTTCCGCGAGGATCGCCCAGCCGATCGCGACCGAGCCGTAAAGCGCCGCGAGCGGCAGCACCTGCGGCAGCACGTGCACGAACATGATGCGCGCCGTCGAACATCCGGTGACGCGCGCGGCTTCGACCCAGGCGCGCTCGCGCAGGCTCAGCACCTGGCTGCGGATGACGCGCGCGGTGTTCGGCCAGAGCAGGATTGCGACACTGACAACGACCACGCGCGTTCCGGCGTGAGTGAGTGCCGCGAGCACGATGAGGGTCGGCAGGAACGGCAGGCTGAGCACGATGTCCGCGAGACGGGTGATGACGCGATCCGTCCAGCCGCCGAGATAGCCGGAGAGCAGGCCCAGAACGGTGCCGATGATGACGACGGCGAGTGCGGCGGTCAGGCCGACTTCGAGCGCGGAGCGAGCGCCGTAGATCAGCTGGCTCAGCACGTCGCGCCCGCTCGCCGTCGTGCCGAGCCAGTGCTCCGGCGACATCGGCAGATAGCGCGCGACGCGCCGCCCGGTGCGGAGGATCTCGCGCGGATCGTACGGCGCGATCCGGGTGGCGAGCACCGCCATCGCGACGATGAGCGCGTAGATGGCGACGCCGACGGCCGCGAACGGCTCGTCGCGGAGCCAGCGCCCGACGGCGCCGCTAACGCCGCGCACCGACCGAGACGCGCGGATCGAGGGCGGCATAGGCGAGGTCGGCGACCGCGTTCATCACGACGAGCACCGCGGCGATCAGCAGGAACGCGCCTTCCGCCACGGGATAGTCGGCGCCTTGCACGGCCTCGACGAGCACGCGGCCGACGCCGGGCCAGGCGAATACCGTTTCGACGACGACGTTGCCGCCGATGCTCGCGCCGAGGCCGAGCGCGAAGGCGGTGACGACGGGGAGCAGCGCGTTGCGCGCGGCGTGGCGCATGACGATGGACCAGCGCGACAGGCCCTTCATGCGCGCCATGACGATGAACTCGTCGTTGAGGATCTCCAGCATGGTCGCCCGCATCAGCAGCAGCGGCAGGCCGAGCAGGTACAGCATCAGCGTGACGGCGGGCAGCACGAGGTGCCACCAGTAATCGGCGGAGAGCAGGCGCGCGCCGAAGGACGCCAGGTCGGCGCCCGGCGAGGCGGCGCCTCCGGTCGGGAACCAGCCGAGCTGGAAGGCGAAGCCGGCGAGAAGCAGCATCCCCAGCCAGAATTCCGGCGCGGCGCGGGTGGCGAGGGCGGACGGGATCGCGACCGCTTCGGTGATGGTGCCGCGGCGGAAGGCGAGGAAGGCGCCTGCGAGGATGCCGACGGCGTAGGCGGCGCAGAGCGAGACCAGCGTGAGGACGACGGTGTTCGGCAGCGCCTGCAGCAGCAGCGTCGAGACCGGCTGCGCTTTCAGGAACGAGACGCCGAGATCGCCGCGCAGCAGATTGCCCATGTAGATGACGTATTGCTCCGGCAACGACTTATCGAGGCCGAAGCTGTGCATCAGCGTCGCGCGCGTCTCCTCGGAGAAGGTCGGCGAGATGAAGTTGAGCGTCGGGTCGCCGGGGACGAGGCGGAACAGGAAGAACGTGAGCGTGGCGACGACCCAGAGCACGAAGACCAGGTTCGCGATGCGCTCGATGGCG
>DATAPS010000180.1:0-10844 GCA_036265085.1 Acetobacteraceae bacterium
CTGTGCCGGATGCTGGCCGCCCAACCGTCGCCCGACCTGCTGCCGCCGCGCGTGCGCAAGCCGCGCCCGCGCCGCGCCGAACCCGCCCGGGCCGGCGCGGAGTATCCGCTGCCGACATTCCGCACGCGCGGCGGACAGCTCCTGATGAAGCTGTCCGACAGCATCTCCGTCCCGGTCGCCGTTTCAAAAAATCGGGCCTGAGCCCTCGGCGTCGGTGCACGCACGTATTGTTACGATATCGCAACTAGGCGGCGACCCGCACCCGCCAATCCTCCAGCACATCGCGGAGCGTGATCTCCCACGCGATCCGCGGCGACCATGCCAGCGCCGCGCGCGCGGCGCCGGCATCGCCGAGCGCGCAGGCGATGTCGGTGGGCCGCAGCAGGCTCGTCGATGTCTCGACCGTGGCGCGGATGCCGGCGAGGGCGAGCAGCGCATCGAGTATGTCGCCGATCCGCCGCGCCGTGCCGGATGCGATGTTGAAGATACTTCCCGGCGCGATGTCCGGCGCCCGGGCGATGGCGGCGGCATAGGCGTCGCACACGTCGCGCACGTCGAGGAAGTCGCGCCGCGGTTCCAGCGCACCGACCCGCATGACCGGCGGCTGCAGGCCGGCCGCGATCGCCGCAACCTGGCGGGCGAAGGCGGGCACCACGAAATCCCCGGTCTGTCCCGGTCCGGTGTGATTGAACGGCCGCAGCGCGATCACCCGCAGCCCCTCCGCCACGAGCGCGACGAGCGCCATCTCCGCCGCAGCTTTCGTGGCGCCGTATGTGTTCAGCGGCGACTGAGGCATGCGCTCGTCCACGGCGATGCCGGCACGGAACGATCGGCCGTATGCATCGGCCGATCCCGGGTAGATCAGCGCACAATCCGGCACGTGCCGAAGGATCGCCTCCGCGACCGCGAGCGCGCCGTGCAGGTTGACACGCCACGCGAGCGCCGGATCGCGCCGGGCCGCGGGGATTGCCGCGATCGCCGCGAGATGCACGCATGCATCGGGCCGAATGCCCGCCATCGCCGCATCGACGCTGCCCGGATCGGTCACGTCGAGCGCGGCGATGCGCGGGGCCGCGATCTCGGCGTGCGGAAACGCCGCCGCGAGCCGCGGCAGCAGATGGCTGCCCACGAACCCACCGCCGCCCGTCACCAGGATGCGCGCGGGCCACATCATCGTGGGGCTAGCCGCCCGCGGCGTGTGCGGCTGTCGGCGCGTTGCTGCGGGCGCGGTGGCGCACGAGGTCGGCCTCGACCATTTCGGTGACCATCTGTTCGAGCGTCGTATGCGGCGCCCAGCCTAGCTTCACGAGCGCCTTGCTCGCATCACCCTGCAGCACATCGACCTCGGCGGGCCGCAGCAACGCCGGGTCCTGGCGGACGAATTTGCGCCAGTCGAGCCCGGCATAGCCGAACGCCATCTCGCAGAAGGCGCGGATGCTGGTCTTGCGTCCCGTCGCCACGACGTAATCGTCCGCCGTATCCTGCTGCAGCATCAGCCACATCGCGCGCACGTAGTCGCGCGCATGGCCCCAGTCGCGCTGCGCATCGAGGTTGCCGAGCTGCAGGTGATCGGCGAGGCCGAGCTTGATGCGCGCGACGGCGTCGGTGATCTTGCGCGTGACGAACTCGATCCCGCGCAGCGGGCTCTCGTGATTGAACAGAATGCCGGACGAGGCGTGCAGTCCGAAGCTCTCGCGGTAGTTCACCGTCATCCAATGCGCGTACAGCTTCGCCGCCGCATACGGGCTGCGCGGATAGAACGGCGTGCGCTCGGTCTGCCGTTCCTCCTGGATCTTCCCGTACATTTCCGACGACGACGCCTGATAGAACCGCGCCTTCGGCCTAACGATCCGCAGCGCCTCGAGCACGTTCAGCGCGCCGAGCCCGGTGACCGTCGCGGTGAGCAGCGGCTGCTGCCACGAGGCATGCACGAAGCTCTGCGCGGCCAGATTGTACACCTCGTCCGGCTGGCAGCTTTCGAGGGTGCGGATGACGCTGGATAGGTCGATCAGATCGGCGTCGATCAGCTGCACGCGGTCGAGAATTCCGAGCCAACGCAGCCGCTCGCCGATGATCTCCTGCGAGGCGGAGCGGCGCAGCAGGCCGTGGACCGTGTATCCCTTGCCGAGCAGCAGCTCCGCGAGGTAGGCGCCGTCCTGTCCGGTGATGCCGGTGATGAGCGCCGAGGGCATGCGGTCAGCCGCGGCCGTAGAAATCTTCGAGCCGCACGATGTCGTCCTCGCCGAGATAGCTGCCGGACTGCACCTCGATCAGCGTCAGCGGAATCTTCCCCGGATTTTCCAGCCGGTGCACGCAGCCGAGCGGCAGGTAGATGCTCTCGTTCTCGCGCACCAGCCTGACCTCGTCGTCGCAGGTCACCAGCGCGCTGCCGTTGACGACCACCCAGTGCTCGGCGCGATGGAAGTGCTTCTGCAAGGACAGCTTGTGCCCCGGCGTCACGACGATGCGCTTCACCTGGAAGCGGTCGCCCTGGATCAGGCATTCATAGAAGCCCCACGGCCGGTACACCCGGTTGTGCGTGACCGCCTCGTGCCGTCCCGCCGCGCGCAGCCGGTCGACCACCTTCTTCACGTCCTGCGCACGATCGCGGTGCATCGCCAGCACGGCGTCTTCCGTCACCACGACCACGGCGTCCTTCAGCCCGACCACCGCCGTCACGATGCCGTCGCTGCGGACGTAGCAGTCATGCGCGGTCTCGAGCAGCACGTCGCCGATTGCGACATTGCCCTGCGCGTCCTTCTCCCCGAGATCCCACAGCGCGCCCCAGCTGCCGACATCCGACCAGCCGAGATCCGCCGGCACGACGGCCGCACGATGCGTCCGTTCCGCCACCGCATAGTCGATGCTGATGCTTGGCGCCGTGGTGAAAGCGGCGCGGTCCAGCCGCACGAAGTCGAGATCCTGCGCCCGGTTCGCCACCGCCACGCGCACAGCGTCGAGCACCGATGGCGCGTGGCGCGCCATCTCCTCGAGCAGGGTCGCCGCGGTGAAGACGAACATGCCGGAATTCCAGAGATGCCGTCCATCGGCGAACAATGCGGCCGCCCGCACGGCGTCCGGCTTCTCGACGAAGCGGGCGACCTCGTGCACGCCCGCGACGCCGTCGAGCACCGCGCCGACCTCGATATAGCCGTAGCCCGTCTCGGCCGACCCGGGCTGCATGCCGAACGTGACGATCCGCCCCTGCCGCGCCGCGTTCACCGCTTTCGCGAGATGCGCGTGCAGGGCGGCGATGTCGGTGATCGCGTGGTCGCTCGCCAGGATCCACAGCACCGCGTCCGGCGCGTGCTCGGCCACGAGCAGCGCCGCCGCCGCGATCGCCGGCGCGCTGTTGCGGCCGACCGGCTCGAGCACGATCCGCGCATCCCCGACGCCGCCGGCACGCAGCTGCTCGGCGACGAGGAACCGATGTTCCTCGTTGCACACGATCACCGGCGGCGCGAAGCCGGGGCCGAGGCCGCGCCGCGCGGTCTCGAGGATCATCGAGCGCTCGGTGAGCAGCGGCCAGAATTGTTTCGGAAAACTCTCGCGCGACACCGGCCAGAGCCGCGTCCCCGATCCGCCGGACAGGATGACGGGCACGACCACTTCTCCGCTCTGCGCGGCGGCTTCGAGGGGGGAGGCGAGGGCGGTGTCCATCGGGCGGGCGATCCTGGCGGCAGGCCGCCCTATTGGCAGCCCGAACCCGTACTGTCCACCATTGCGCCCTTGACGGACGCGATACAAACTCCTGTGCTTCGGATCGCCGGAGAAGGCGCGGAGGAGGAGCATGGACGTCGAGATCGAATACTGCGGCAGTTGAAACTACGAGCCGCGCGCCCGCGCGGCGAGCGATGTGATCCGTTCGAAGGTGGCGGCGGCCAATGTCACGCTGCGGCGCTCGAGCGGAGGGGTCTTCGAGGTCACCGTGGACGGTAAGCTGCGGTACTCCAAGAAGACCGAGGGGCGGTTCCCGACCGACGAGGAAGTGGTCGCGATCGTCTCCTGATATCGCGTAACGCGTGGGCGGTGGCGCCTGCCGC
The DNA here is from genome assembly GCA_036265085.1 of Acetobacteraceae bacterium. Lineage (GTDB taxonomy): Bacteria > Pseudomonadota > Alphaproteobacteria > Acetobacterales > Acetobacteraceae > DATAPS01. The sequence continues at coordinate 4,044 of DATAPS010000180.1, forward strand.
GTGTCGGCGGTCACCCAACCGGCGCCGGATGCGTGGCATCCGGCGCTTGCCGTCTGTGGAGCCCGCGCCCAGGATCGCGCCTCGACCGCATGAGGCACCGATGCAGCTCGTCAACGACCTTGAATCCGCCATCCAGCACATCACCGCGCGCATCGAGCCCGGCCTGATCGAAGTTCGTCGCGATATCCACGCCCATCCCGAGCTCGCCTTCGAGGAGGTCCGCACTGCCGTCGTGGTCGCGCGCGAGCTGAGGCGGCTCGGCATCGCGCACGAGACCGAGATCGCCAAGACCGGCATCGTCGCGCTGATCGAGGGCGGCCGTCCCGGCCCGGTGCTCGCCATCCGCGCCGACATGGATGCGCTGCCGATCGAGGAGAAAACCGGGCTGCCCTACGCGAGCACCATCCCCGGCAAGATGCACGCCTGCGGCCACGATCTGCACACCACGACGCTGCTCGGCGTCGCCGCGGTCCTGAACGAGTTGGCGCCGCGGCTCGCCGGGACGGTGAAGCTGCTGTTCCAGCCCGCCGAGGAGGCGATCGGCGGGATGGACCAGATGCTCGCCGCCGGCGTGCTGGACAATCCCAAGGTCGATCTCGCGCTCTCCCTGCACAACGCGCCGCAGATGCCGGTCGGCCGCTTCGGCTTCACCCGCGGCCCCGCCCTCGCCGCCGCCGACGGCTTCCGCATCGCCGTGCACGGCAAGAGCGGCCACGCCGCCCATCCGCAAGCCGCCGTCGATCCGATCGTCGCCGCCGCGACCCTGGTGCTGCAGCTCCAAACCGTCGTGTCGCGCGAGGTCCGCCCGTCCCATCCCGTAGTGGTCACCGTCGGCGCGATCCACGGCGGGGTCGCCGCCAACGTCATCCCCGACACCGTCACGCTCGCCGGCACCGTCCGCACGCTGCACGACGAGGCCCGCGACATCGCGGAGGTGGCAATCGGGCGGCTTTGCAAGGGTCTCGGCGAAAGCATGCGCGTGCGCTGCGAGCTGGAATATCGCCGCGGCGTGCCGTCGCTGATCAACGACGACCGCGTGATCGACCCGACCATCGCCGCCGTGCTCGCCCAGTTCGGCGACGTGATCGACGAAGGCGAGCCGAGCATGGGCGCCGAAGACTTCGCGCTGATGTCGCGCCGCGTCCCCTCGTTCCAGCTCCGCGTCGGCTCCGGCGCTCCCGGCCGCGAGGACCGCCTGCACAACTCGGGCTACCAGCCTGACGAGCGCTGCATCGGCATGGGCGTGCAGGCGCTGTCGCGCGCGGCGTTCGAGATTCTGTCCTGACGGTGATGGAGCGCGCCCGCGCCGCCGGCCTCTATGCGGGGTAGGCTTGGCCGAGCACCCAGCCCTCCCAGCGCCGCACCCAGGGATCGTCCGGCACCCCATCCGGCCGCCGCCCCGCCAGGACATTCAGCACGCAGAGCAGCCCGAGCACGGTATCGAAGCGGTCCTCGCCCGCCGGGTCGGCGCCGAAGCCGTCCGCGACCTGCGCAGCCATCGCATCATCGGGCGTTGCGTCGAGCGCGGCCATCGCGCCGAAAAACGCCGGGGCGAGCCGCGCGCGGTCGCTCTGCCGGCGCTTGCTTCCGACGAAGCGCACGCCGAGATGGCGCAGCGCCTCCGCAGGGTAGGTTTCGGCGATCGCCACAGATCCGGGCGCCAGCAGGTCGCGGAAATGCCCGTCGAACGGCCAAATTCGCAACACGCAAGGCTCCGCCGCCAGCGCCGGCAGCACGAGGTCGCGCCATGCGGCCAGCGCCGCCTTGCCGACCTGCTGCGGCCCGAGCGTCCAGAACAGCGACGATCCGGCGGGCCGATCCGCCGTCGCTCGATCGCACGCCCGGTAGCAACCCGCCGCGCTCTCGAGCCCGAGCGCCGCGGCATGGCCCGCCCGTGTCATCCCCGGTCCGTTGCGCAGCGGGTAGAACGGGCGTGCCGCGGACACCTCGTCGAGTGCGGCGCAGACCCGAAAGAAATCGGGACGATGCGCGAGGCCGCGCAGAAATGCAGGGAAGTCGGCGGCCCCGGGATGCCGTTCGACATAAGCGCGGGGCAGCCCGAACGGCAGGTCGACCCCGAGCGCCACGCTGCCGCCCTCCGCACGTGCCCGCAAGGCGGCGAACAATGCGGAGACGTCCCCGACGGGCGCGGGCGCCGCGATGCGCCAGCCCGGCCCGGTGCGCGTCGCGACGGTGATCCACCGCTTGCGCGGATCGACGCTCCAATCCGCGTGCGCGGCCAGCGTTGCGGTCAGAGCGGCTTGTGCGCCCGCTCGATCAGCCGGGAGAAAAATCCGGGCTTCTTCGCCGGGTCCGCCGCCTTGGTCGTTTCTTTCGCCCGCGCCTTTGCTTCCGCGGCGCGCTCGCGTTCCTTCATGTCGAGCCACTTCTCGAGGCTGACGCCCGCCTTGGCGGCGCGCTTGGCCTCGTAGGCGCGTTGGCCCTCGGTCATGCGTGGTGTGGTCATGCGGGTTTTCTGAACCGTGAGGCGCAGGGGATCAAGATGCCAGTAGCTCCGCCTGAACCACGTCGCGCAGCGGCAGCGCGTGCTGGACGGCTTCCCAATTCCGTATAGGGGCGACGTTTTGGTACGTGTGGCGATAGATGTTTCCGGCTGCGGCCATGTTCGTCCCTTCGATCTCGGGATGGCGCGCTTTCAAATCCTCTGGAAGCCGCCGTGACGCCTCGGAGATGATCTCCATGCATCGTGTAACGGCGTAGACGGTGCGCTGGTCGCTACAGAGCGATTCGGAGTCGAGGCCATCCGAGAACGCGGCCGCCAAGTCGATATTACCAGCTATGTCGCGGAGCGTGGAGACGGTTCGCTCAGAATGCATAAACCGCGTCGGTCACGATCGATTCTTGCGCATGCGGCTTCAGGGCTTCGCGGTCCACCACATCGACTGGAACATCGAACAGCTTTGCAATGTACGCTTGCACCCCGGCGTAATCGAAGACGGTGACGTGCGCTTCCGGATCAAATTCGACCAAGATGTCGGTGTCGCTGTCGCGACCCGCATCCCCGCGCGCGCGATCCCCCGTGGGCGCGTAGCTCGGATTCGTTGGCACGAAGCCCTGCGATGATTTCCTGCCGGCTCAATGCTTCATATCCACGCCGACGCCTTTGTCCACGAACCGCAGCGTATAGGCCTGCTTCACGTCGATCCCCTTCGGATAGACGCCCTGGCCCACCATCGTATCCGTGAACGCCGCCCAGCGCGCGTCCGTCATCGCGCCGATCCCCAGTTTCGCCGCGTCGCCCGAATCGAGGATCCCGTTCTTCACCATCGCCCCCCGCCCATAGGCGAGCAGCGCATCGCTCATGTCGGGATTGTCCTTCTTGATCGCCGCATTTCCGGGCGACGGATCGCCGAACAGATACGAGGACCACCCCTCGATCGAGGCATCGACAAAGCGCTGCACCACGTCCGGCTTGTCCGCGATCATCTTGTTGGCGACGGCGAAGAGCTGGCCGTAGCCCTGAAAGCCCGCATCCGCGACCAGCAACACCACCGGCTTGAAATGCGCCTCCTGCTCGATCGAGAACGGCTCCGAACCGAGGAAACCCTGCTGGATCGCGTTCTTGTCGGCCAGGAACGGCTGCAGATTGAAGTTGTAGGGCCGCACCTGGCTGTCGCTGTAGCCGAACTTCGCGCGTAGGAAATTCCACCAGCCGAGCTGCCATCCGGCGCTCAGCATGATCGGCTTCTCCTTCAGCGCCTCGAAGCTGTCGTTGCCGACGCCGGGATGCGCGATCAGCACCGCCGCGTCCTTCTGGAACATCGCGGCGACGACTTTGAACGGGATGTGCTCGTTGACGAAGTTCAGCGCGGTGAAGCTGTTCGACGCGATGTCGATGTCCAGCCGCCCGGCCAGCAGCAGCGCCGTCTGGTTCACCGATGGGCCGCCGTGATGGATCTCCACATCCAGCCCGTGCTTGGCGTAGATGCCCAGGGCGAGCGCTTGGTAGTAGCCGCCGTATTCGGCCTCGCCGAGCCAATCGGTCCCGAAATTGATATGATCCGTGGCGCGGGCCGAGGTGACGGACGCGAGCAGAATCAGCAGACACGTGAACCACCTCATGGCGGCGAACCTCCCGCAGGCGCGCCGCCATTTGTGGCGGTCTTCCCGCCTTTGCCAAGCGGTCGGAAGGCCCTGAGATTGCCCCGGAACTGTATTCGCCGCGCGTCGGCTGGCGGTCCTGAAATTCGGGCACCAGCTCCTCGACGGCCGGGCTCACGATCCCTGCGCCGCTCGCGCGGGCGGAGCTGCGCGTGTGGATGGCTGCATCCAGCAAAATCAGGGCGACCGATCTCCGCACGAGCCCCGACTTGCAAAGCGCCGCGCCGCCGCCGAACCTCTCGTCATGAGCCAGCCCATTCGTTTCGGACTCGCCGGCCGCCGCGCCATCGTCACCGGCCATTGCGGCGGGATCGGGGGTGCCGTCGCCGCCGTGTTCGCCGACGATGGCGCCGAGGTGATCGGCCTCGACCTGCCCGACTGGGACCTGTCCGACATCACCACGCTCGAATCGCGCGCCGCCGCGCTCGGCCCGGCCGACATCCTCGTCAACTGTGCCGGGGTGACGGTGCTCGGCAGCGTGCTCGACACCGACATCGCCGAGGTCGAGCGCGTCTTCCGCGTCAACTTCCTCGCGCCTTATGCGCTGATCCGCGCGGTTCTCCCCGGCATGATCGAGCGTCAGCGCGGCGCGGTGGTGAACGTCGCCAGCGACCAGGCGCTGATCGGCAAGCCTGTCTCGGCGGCCTACGGGGCGAGCAAGGCGGCGCTCGCCCAGCTCACCCGCAGCGCCGCGCTCGACTGGGCGCCGCATAACATCCGCTTCAACTGCGTCGCCCCCGGCAGCACCGATACGCCGATGCTCGCGCAGGTGATCGGCGACCTCGCCGCCCGCTACCCCGATCGCTTCGCGTCCAATTCGACGGACGCCTACCGCGCCGCCGTCCCGCTCGGCCGCTTCGCCGCCCCCGTCGAGATCGCCCGCGCCATCGCCTTCCTCGCGTCCGACGCCGCCTCCTTCGTCACCGGCGTCGTCTTCCCCGTTGACGGCGGAACCACCGCGGCGTGAGCACGCGCGTCGCCGTGGTTACCGGCGGCTCGAAGGGGATCGGCCGCGCCATCGCCCAGCGCCTCGCGACGGATGGGTTCGACGTCGTTGCTGCCTCCCGCCATCCGAGCGAGCCGGACGGGGCGATCCGCGCGGCCGCGCTCGACGTGACCGATGCGGCTGAAGTGCGCGCATTCTTCGCGGACCTGCCGCGCTGCGATCTGCTGGTCAACAACGCGGGCCTCGCAGGTGCGAACGAATTGGGCGACCTCGATGCCTGGAACGCGATCCTCGCGACCAACCTGACCGGCACATATCTCTGCTGCGCCGCCGTCGCGGCTCGTCTGCCCGACCGTGACGGCCGGATCGTCAACATCGCGTCGGTGCTCGGCCTGCGCGGCGTCCCGGATCAAACCGCCTATTGCGCGGCCAAGCACGGTGTGATCGGCCTGACCCGGTCGCTCGCCATGGCGCTCGCACCGCGCGGCATCACCGTGAACGCGATCTGCCCGTCCTGGGTCGGCACCGAAATGGCCACGAAGCGCTTCGCCGAGCTCGGCATCACGGAGCAGGAGGCGGGGGAGGGGCTGCCGATCGGGCGCATCTCGACCCCCGGGGAGGTGGCCGATGCCGTCGCGTTCTTCGTTCGGCAGGGCACGATGACGGGCGTCGCGCTCCCGCTCGACGGCGGCGCGACCGCGTCGGTCTGAGCGAGATGACCGAGGCGCGGGTCAAGGCCGGGATCTGGGTGCGGATGGCGCTGCGCATGGGCAACGCGAGCGGCCGCTACGGCGCGGTGCTGCATAAGGGCGACCCCGACGCGGGCGGTGTGCTCACCGTGCTGCGCGGCCCCGAAGGTCTGGTCGTGCTCTCCCAGATCCGCGCCGCCAGCGGCGAGCCCGCGTGGATGCGCGGCACCGGCCCCGCCCCGGTCGATCAGGAGGCCGCCGACGCCTACGTCGCCCGCCAGCGCCGATTCGACCCGGACCTGTGGGTCATCGAGTTCGAGGCCCCGGACCTGCTGCCGCCGTTCGAGGCGAAGATCGTATGATCCGCGCTGTTGCTAATCCATCACAGTGTTGTGGTCTTTCGGTCATTTCCCTTGCGAACGATGCCCGAGTGTGCCGACTGTCCCTACAAACCGGGCGCAGAGCCTCCGAACCGAGCGGGCACCGTCTCATGAAACGTTTTCTCCTGGCCGCCACCATCCTCGCACTGCCGCTCGCGGCAAAGGCGCAGCCCGTCACTGGCCTGTATGTCGGCGCCGGCGCGGGCGCGAACTTCATGCCGCCCGAGAAAGTCGAAGGGATTTTCCAGTCTCCGCCGGCGTCCGGGCAATCCGGCTTCGTCACCCGCACAAAGGTCAATTTCGATACCGGTTTCGTGGGCGTCGGCAGCGTCGGCTATGGGTTCGGCAACGGCCTGCGGGTCGAGGCAGAGGGCGACTACCGCTACAACAGCGTCAGCCACACCACCACGGGTGGGTTCAGCACGTCGGGCTTCGGCAATCTGCGGGAACGGAAATACGGCGGCATGGCAAACGTGCTGTTCGATTTCGATATCGGCTCGCCCTACGTCTTTCCGTATGCCGGCGCGGGCGTCGGCTACATGGAAGTCGAGCATCAGGACGTAAACGCGGGCACGTTTGCCTATCAGGGCATCGCGGGCGTGTCGCTGCCGATCCCCTGGGTCGTCGGACTTTCGGCGACGCTCGAGTATCGCTTCCAGGGCCT
>DATAPS010000181.1:0-19237 GCA_036265085.1 Acetobacteraceae bacterium
CGCGGAGACCGCGCTCTCGCGCGCTGGCGTGGGCTTCTTCCCGATCGGCACGCCGCTCGCGAACGACGCGGGACTGGAGGCGGTGACGGGCCCGCGCGATCCGGCTCGCGCGAAGCAGCTGCTCGCGCGAGCCGGCTACAAGGGCGAGCGCGTGGTGCTGTTGTCGCCCGCGGATTTCCCGGTGGTGGAAGCGCTCGCGCAGGTGACGCGCGACGTCTTGGTTCGATGCGGCATGAACGTCGATTACGTCAGCGCGGATTGGGGGACCGTGATCTCCCGCCGCAATAGCCGCGAGCCGGTCGAACGCGGCGGGTGGAGCGTGTTCTGCACGTATGGCGACGGCGTCACCTCCTCGATGCCCGCGACCAACAACCCGCTGCGCGGCGACGGCGCGAAGGCCTGGTTCGGCTGGCCGACGGCGCCGCGCATGGAGGAGCTGCGCAGCGCCTGGGCCGACGCGACGGACCTCGCCGCCCAGCGCCAACTCGGCGAGGAGATGCAGCGCGTCGCCTTCGACGAGGTGATGTACTATCCGGCCGGCCAGTGGTTCCCGCCGACTGCGTTCCGCAGCAATGTTCGCGATCTGCTGAAGAGCCCGTTCCCGATCTTCTGGAATGCGCGCAAGACGGACACGTGAGAGCGCTACGCCGGTGATGCCGGCGACAGGAGCCTGACGAACAATCCTCCGAGCACCGATCGCGCCTGGAAGCCGATCTTGCGGCCGGTGTCGGTGAAGTAGAGGTCCGAGAGCGGCACGCGGTTCGGCGTCTCGTTCGCATATCGCACGATCGCCTCGACACACGCCGCGAAGAGCGCGGGATCCTCCGCGAGCGAGGCGGCCCACAGCATCCATTCCGGCTTCGTCAGCGTGCTGCGATTGTCCAGCGGGATGCCGTACGGCTCCATCCGCGTGTGGTAGTCGGCCAACTCGCGACGCAGCTCCGCTTCCGGGAAGAGGCCGAGGCCCAGGAGCCGGTCCCAGACGAGATTGTATTTCAGGCTCCACGAATCCGGCTCGTTGTAGGCGAGCCGCGTGCTCGCGCCGTCGCGCGCATTCTCGAGCAGTGCGCGCGCGAATTCTTCGGCAATGCCGCGGAACCGCGTCGCGGTCGCGTGCTCGCCTATACGCGTCGCGAGCATGGCGTAGCAGCCGAGGCCCATGATCGCCTTGGCGGAGAGATTGACGTTATGCCCGAGCACGCCCGAGAAATCGTCGGTGCAGAGCTGCGGGCCGGGATCGCGGCCGGTCTCCGCGAGATACTCGGCCCATTGCGATAGTAGCTTCCAGTGGGACCGCGCGTAGCTGCTGTCGTTCTCATATGCGGCGAGCGCCCCGACGAGGATCAGCATGTTGCCGCATTCCTCGACCGGCATCTGCGTCTCGATGATCGGCTGGTTCGGGTTCTTGTCGAAGTCGCGGTAGGTCTGGCCGTTCGCCTTGGGATAGGTCCCGAGATCGTGCGCAGCGAACGGGAACGGCCAGGCGGGGCTCGCGCAATACACGAAATAGGGATCGATCATCGCGCGAAGCAGAGCGGGATTGTAGACCAGGAACAGCGGCGCTGACGGATAGGTCACGTCCACAGTGCCGATGCAGCCGTTCGAGAAATTCTCCTTCGAGAAGAATAGCGGCGCGCCATCTGGCCCGGCAGCGAGCTTGTGCGCGGCGATCGTGTGCCGCCACGCGAGCCCCAACAGATCCGCGTAGGCCTCGCCTGCCGCGTCGCGCGCCCGCTGCGCGAGCGCATCGTCGAACGCCGCCGCGCGGCCGAGCACCGTGTCGCGTTCGGTCATCGCCGTTTGCAGCAACCACGCGGCGTCCGCGCCGTTGCGGCGCCACCAGGGCCGCAGATGCTGGCCGAAATACTCGATCGACCACTCGTCGTCATAGGCGATCAGCATCGTCTCGTCCCGATGCGGCGGCAACGGCAGCGTGAGCGAAGCCACCGCGTCGGAGTTGTAATCGACCTTGCGCGGCGCGGGCTTGAGGCGCGCATCGCAGGGCTCGCCGGTGCGGACAAAGCTGTCGCGGCACGCGTCGATGTCGCCGATGCAGGTCTGCACGTGCCCGGCTTTGCCGGCGAGGAACGCCGTTCCCCAGTCGATGCGCCGATGGTCGCCGGACGCAGCGAGCACGTTCTGCGCGTCGCTCCGGAACGCCACGGCGTCGATCTCGCCGAAGCGGTGCGTCGCCCAGACCACGCGCTCATGCGGGAGATTGACCGCCATCTCGCCCGTCGTGTCGACATAGGCGACGACTTCGTGCGCGCGGTGATCGAGCGGCGTTGCGCGCAGCGTCAGGTAGGTGACTGGACGCGACAGCAGATCAAGATCGTCTGCCAGCAGCGGCGTGGTGAAACCAACGGCAAGCGTGATCGGCCCTGCGCGGAACACGTAATCCGTGCGGGTCGCGGCGACCCGGCAGGAGACCTGCTCCGCCGCGCGGCCGAGCCATTCGCCGCCGCCCATGAAGCGGTACGCAACGCCGTCGACGCGGACGACGCCGTACAACGCCATCTTCGTGCCCGTCCAATGCCGGGGCCAGTCATCGGTCAGTCGGTCGGCGCAGGACCAAACGCTCGTATGCGGGTCGAATGTCACCAGAGGCACTGCGGGCACGCGCCGCAACCGTTCGGTCATCTCGTTCGAGGCCCTTCGATTTGGCGGCATGCCGCGCCGTTTCCTTCGACTCGTGCAGCAGCGCGTGCATGCTCGCCTCCGCGCGCGGGGCGTCGCCGGCGAGGATCGCCTCGCAGACGGAACCGTGCAGCCGGATCTCGGTCCCGCTGATGCCGGCGCGGTTCTGCGAGATGCGGAACGACATCGCCAGCGCCGTCTTGATTGCGGCGCCGAGCGAGACGAAGAAGATGTTCCGCGTCGCCGCGAAGATCTCGAGGTGGAAGGCGAGATCGGCCTGGATGCGCCTCGCCGACGAGGAGCTGGGATCCACGATCACGACAAACTGCGCGCGAATCGCCTCGCGTCCGGCATCGTCCGAACGCTCCGCCGCGAGCGCGCAGGCGCGTGGCTCGAAGCAAGTGCGAATCTCGTAGAGCTGATCGAGCAGATCGGGATCAACTCGGCCGGTCGCAGTTCGCCACGCGAGCACATCGGCGTCGAACTGGTTCCACCGCGGGGTCGGCAGCACGCGCACGCCGTCGCGTGGCCGGGCCTCCACGAGCCCCTTGCCCTGCAGGCGCATCATCGCCTCCCGCACAGTGGTCCGGCTGACCCGGAGCTGTTCGCACAGCTCCGCTTGCGTCGGCACCGGCTGCCCCGGCGCGATCTCGCCCGCGACGATCCGTCGGCCCAGCTCGCCCGCAACAGCATCGCACAGATTCTCGGTGCGCCTGGTCCGCACGTTTCCCCTCTTCTTGACAAAGGTTACCGGCAGCACCTACGGTCGTCAATTATCATACAAAACAAAAGCGTGCTGCGGGGGAAACATCTTGAGCGGCTTGGGCCTCAAGAACGTCACGAAACGCTTCGGCCAGAACGAGGTCGTACGCGACCTCACGCTCGACGTAGCGAGCGGCGAGTTCGTCGTGTTCCTCGGCCCCTCCGGCTGCGGCAAGTCCACCTTGTTGCGCATGATCGCAGGGCTCGAGGCCGTCACCACCGGGGAGATCCGGCTCGGCCCGCGCCGTATCGACGACCTCGCGCCGGGGGACCGCGGCGTTGCGATGGTGTTCCAGCACTACGCGCTTTATCCGCACATGACGGTGCGCCAGAACATGGCGTTCGGCCTGCGCAACATCGGCCTGCCCCGCGACGAGATCGCCCGCAAGATCGCGTCAGCCGCGCAGATGCTGGAGATCGACGCACTGCTCGACCGCAAGCCCGCGCAGCTCTCGGGCGGACAGCGGCAGCGCGTCGCGATCGGACGGGCGATCGTCAAGGATCCGCAGATCTTCCTGTTCGACGAGCCGCTCTCGAATCTCGACGCGGCGCTGCGCAGCCGCACGCGCATCGAACTCGCGCGCCTGCATCAGCGCATGAACGCGACGATGGTGTTCGTCACGCACGACCAGGTCGAGGCGATGACGATGGCCACGCGCATCGTGGTGATGAACCAGGGCCGCATCGAGCAGGTCGGTGCGCCGATCGACATCTACCGCCGCCCCGCGACGCGCTTCGTCGCGTCGTTCATCGGCACGCCGGCGATGAACTTCCTCGCGGCCACACCGACCGGCGAGACCGGCGGATGCGTCACGGTGCGGCTGCCGGACGGGACGACGGTGCCGACGGCGATTCCCGCCACCAAGCTGCCGCGCTCGGGCCCATTCACGCTTGGGGTCCGCGCCGAGCACATCGAGCCGGGGCGCGGCACGCCGGCGCGCGTCGATGTCGTCGAGCGGCTCGGCGAGCGCACGCTGATCTACGCGCTCGCCGGTGACGGTTCGACGATCGTGTATGACGAGCCGGGCGAGTTCGCGCCGCCCATCGGCGAGCGCGTCGACCTCGCGATCGATCCCGCCCATGTGCACCTGTTCGACGCGGACGGGCGCGCCTATCACGCCGAGGCGCGCGCTTGAGCGGCGCGGCCGACATCGCTGGCGCCCCACCCGCCACGAGGCCGGCGGTCGGCACCGCGGTCGCGGCCGGAGTCGGGCGGCCCGCATGGTCGAACCTGCTGTTCGTGTTGCCGTATCTAGTCGTCCTGATCGTGCTCCTGATCGTGCCGCTCGGCCTCGGCATCTGGCTGAGCTTTCAGGACTACGACATGCTCGGCGGCTGGAACGGCAGCGTCGGACTCGACAATTTCCGCAATCTGCTGACCGACAAGATCTTCCTGGGCACGATCCGCAACACGGTCTGGTTCGTCGTGATGACGACGCCTGCGTTCGTCGTCATCGGCCTCGCGCTCGCGCTCGCGCTGAACGACACGACGCGGAAGAGCGCGTTCCTGCGCTCCGTCTTCTTCGGCGCGTCGGTGCTCTCCGTCACCATCGTCACGCTGATCTGGCGGCTTGTGTACTTGCCGGATCGCGGCCTGTTGAGCGACGTGTTCGGACTGGTGGGACTGCATCCGATCGATCCGGTCGTCAGCACCACATGGGCTCTGCCGGCGATCGCGCTGGTCACGGTGTGGTGGATCATCGGGCTGCCGATGACGCTGTTCCTGGCGGCGCTCCAGCAGATTCCGGCGGAGATCTACGAGGCCGCGGCGCTCGACCGCGCCGGGCGCTGGCGCACGCTGGTGTTCGTCACGCTGCCCTCGATCCGCCGCACCATCGTCGTCGTCGCAGTGCTGGAGGTCATTCTGCAGTTTCAGCTCTTCGGGCAGGCGCTGCTGATTACCGGCGGCGGCCCGAACAACATGTCGCGGCCGATGGTGCAGTTCATCTACGAGTCCGGCTTCCGCGACCTCCAACTCGGCTTCGCATCCGCGGCGTCCCAGATCCTGTTCGCGCTGATGCTGCTCGCGACATTCGCGCAGATGTGGGTCGGCCGCAGGCGTGATTCGGCATGAGCACCTTCCGGCCCGGCCGCTCGTTCGGCGACCGCGCGATCCTGCTCGCCGTCGTCGCCCTCGCCATCGTCTGGATCGCGCCGATCGTCTGGGTCGTCGGCCTCTCTTTCAAGCCGAACGACGTGCTGATGCACGACACCGGCGGGATCGTCTCACCGCCGTTCACGCTGAAGAATTACGCGGACATCCTCGCGTCCTCCTCCGTGTTCGGCTGGATGTTCAACAGCGCGGTCGTCGCGGTCGGGCAAACGGCTCTCACGCTCATTCTCGCATCGCTCGCCGGCTACGGCTTCGCGCGGACAAACTTCCCGGGCCGCGCCGTGCTGTTCGTGGCGGTGCTCGCGGCGCTCGCGGTGCCGGAGCAGGCGATCATCGTCCCGCTGCACACGATGTTCGCGGCGGTCGACCTGCACAACACCTATTTGGCGCTGATCGCGCCCCGGCTCGCGTTCCCGTTCGGCGTTCTGCTGATGACGCAGTATTTCCGCGCGATCTCGCCGGAGATCGAGGAAGCCGCGCTGCTGGACAGCGCGTCGCGGCTGAAAGTGTTCTGGCGTATCGTGCTGCCGCTCTCGATCCCGGCGCAGGCCACACTCGGGATCTATACGTTCCTGCATGCGTGGAACGACTATTTCTGGCCGCTCGTCTCCGCCACCAAGCCGGAGATGTACACGCTCACGGTCGGCCTCGCCTCGATGCAGACGAATTTCGCGCAGACCGAGGGCATCGGTTTCCTGATGGCGCAGGCGGTGTTTGCGGGTTTGCCGATCCTGGTGCTCTATCTGTTCTTCCAGCGTCACATCGTCAGCGCCGTTGCAGGCGCGCCGTCCAAGTAGGCAAATCGGAGGAAAACAATGTCGAGACGAACGCTATCGCTGATCGGCGCGGGCCTGCTGACCGGCGCACTGGGCTGGGTGCCGCCTGCTGCGGCGCAGCAGAAGACCGAGATCACCTTCGCCCGATTCTTTGGCGCCTGCGACGGCGATTATGGCACCTCGCAGGACGTCGCGCACGCGCGCGGCGAGTGCGGCGTGATGACGACGCTGACCAACCTGTTCAATGCCGCGAACAAGGACAACATCGTCGTCAAGCCGCAGATCATCGAGTGGGGGCCGTACTACCAGCAGTTCAACGCGCGCATGGCTGCGCACGACGTGCCGACCATCGCGGTGATGCACAGCTCACAGCTGGGCGACTACACGCGTTATGTCGAGCCGCTCGATGACGCGCTGAAGGAGGCGGGCATCGACTCGTCCGATTTCACGCCGAACGCGCGCAACGCGGTGACGATCGGCGGCAAGATCTACGCGATGCCGTGGGATACGCATTCCTGGCTCTGGCACTTCAATATCGGCCTGTTCAAGAAGGCGGGCCTGGTCGATGCGGAAGGTCAGCCGATCGTCCCGAAGACGGTCGACGAAATGGTCGCGCAGGCCAAGCAGGTGAAGGAGAAGACGGGCAAGCCGTACATCATCATCGCGACCAGCGGCTCGGGCGATTTCGCGAACGCGGCCCGGGGCTATTACTCCTGGCTCTACGACCAGAACGGGACGATTTTCCCGAACGGCGATGAGAAGGTGGACTTCAAGACGCCGGGATCGATGGCCGCTCTCACCGCGTTCGAAGCGCTCATCAAGGCGGATGTCATCACTAAGGGCCTCGACGGATCCGGCGGTCTCGGCGGGTTCCTGAACGGCAACGGCGCGGTCTACATGACCGGCACGTGGCGCATCGACGACTTCCTTGCCGCGGCTGCGAAGCCGGACAGTCCGCTGCACGAGGGATACACGACGCGCGTCTATCCGAACCTGTTCAAGACGCAGTCGGTGTGGACGGACAACCACACCTGGGTGCTGCCGAAGGGAAGCACCGCCGCGCAGCACAAGGCGGCACTCGTGTTTCTCAAGTTCCTGTGGGACCACAATTTCGATTGGGCACGCGGCGGCGGACATTTGCCGGCGCGGCAGTCGCTGATGGCGGAATACGCGAAGCTCCCGCTGCGGCAATACGTCGTGGACATCCCGACGTTTGGCCGTGCCCTGCCGCATGACGTGCACCGGCAGTTCGGCTTCCAGAACATGATCGGCGAGGAAATCGCCAACATGATCAACGCCGGAAAGACAGCCGATCAGGCGGCGGATGCGATGCAGGAGCGCAGCGTCTCGCTGCTGCGGGGGCGCTAATACCAGGAGCCCGGTCGCGGGACTCGTCCCGCAACCGGGCAACACTTTACCCAATCCAGATCGATCAACCTCGACATCAGCCCTCTCCAACCACGGGAGTGGGCTTGGGGAACCCGCACGCCGATGCGTACAAGCACCGTCCTGATCGACCGCAACTTCACGATCGGCCACACCGACCCGCGGCTGTTCGGCGCCTTCATCGAGCATCTCGGCCGTTGCGTGTACGGCGGCATCTACGAGCCGGGTCATCCGACCGCCGACGCGAAGGGGTTCCGCAAGGACGTGATGGCCCTCGTCCGCGAACTCGCGCCGACCATCATGCGCTATCCCGGCGGCAATTTCGTGTCAGGTTACAACTGGGAGGATGGCGTCGGCCCTCTGGAGAAGCGGCCGCGCCGGCTCGACTACGCCTGGTTCTCGACCGAGCCGAACACGTTCGGTACCAACGAGTTCATCGACTGGTGCCGGATGGCGAATATCGAGCCGATGCTCGCGGTAAATCTCGGCACGCGCGGGCCGAAGGAGGCCGGTGAGTTCATCGAGTATTGCAACCACCCCGGCGGGACCGCTCTGTCCGACCTGAGGCGCGCGCACGGTTGGGAGCAGCCGCATCGCGTGAAATTCTGGTGCCTCGGCAACGAGATGGACGGCCCGTGGCAGACGGGCGCGAAGACGCCGATCGAATACGCGCGGCTCGCAGCCGAGACCGCGAAGGTGATGCGCTGGGTGGACCCGAATGTCGAGCTCGCCGCCTGCGGATCGTCGGGCCGCAACATGCGGACATTCGGCGCCTGGGAAGACACGGTGCTGCAGCACACATTCGACGAGGTCGAATGGATCTCGCTCCACACTTACCTCAACAACTACCGTGACGACACGACGGGGTTCCTGGCCAGCCCCGATCTGATGGACAGCTTCATCGAGGAAGTCGTTGCGATCGCTGACGCTGTCGCCGCGCGTCGCCGCTCGACCAAGCGCATCATGCTCAGCTTCGACGAATGGAATGTCTGGTATCGCACGCGACGTCCGCGCGAGGCGCGGGTGAAGCCCGGTTGGCCGGTCGCGCCGCCGATCCTCGAAGAGCAATACAACATGCAGGACGCGCTCGCGTTCGGCGGCGCCGTCATCTCGCTGCTCAACCACGCGGACCGGGTGCGCTGCGCCTGCCTCGCACAGCTCGTCAACGTCATCGCACCGATCATGACCGAAACCGGTGGACCGGCTTGGCGCCAGACAATCTTTTTCCCGTTCGCGCACATGAGTAATTTCGGCCGCGGCGACGTGCTGCGCGCTGTCGTCAACTCGGACGCCTACGCGACTGCCTATTACGATCCGCGCGGGGAGGACGATCCACCGATCTCGCTGCCCGCCGTTCCGTTCCTCAAGCTCGCCGCCGTGGCGAACATGGACGGCGGGCTGACGCTGTTCGCGCTCAACCGCGACCTCGAGGGCGAGATGACGCTGGACGTGACCGCGAGCGGCTTCGGCGCCCTCGCGGTCCGCGACGCATCGACGCTCGCCGACGCCGATCTTGGCGCGGCGAACACGCGCGATAGGCCGGAGCGCATCAAGCCTGCCGCGCTCGAGAGCGTGTCGATCGACGGGCCGCGCATACGCGCCACGGTTCCGCCGGCATCCTGGAACGTGATCCGAATCAGCGCGTAGGTCAGACGAGGTCGCGTTCCGGCTCGGCATTCCACCGCCGTTCGAAAACGAGCCGGTCCCGGTGGAAAGCGCGTGCCTCCGCAGCGACGACGAAGCGGTCCGCCGTCGCGTGGAAGCGCGTCGCCGTCTCCAACCGAATCACCCAGCCGTCGCGTTCGAGTTCGTAGGTCTGGGCGATCTCGGCGCGCGCGGAGAGGGGGTCGTCCTCCGCGATCTCGAAACACTGCCGCATCGCGTGTCCCATCACCGTTCCCGTCGGATCAAGCCGATACCGACGCGCGGGTCCGATGAACCCGCCTTCGCCCTCGACCGCGTAGGCGGTGACACCGGTAATCAGGTCTTCCGTGACCTGACGCCGAATCCGCGGCACATCGAGCACCGTGACCGGCAAAGCCGGCCCGCTCTCCGGCGGCGCGAACGCGACCTGCGCGTCGCCGTCCGCGTCCGCCCGCTCCGGGAGCACGAGGCGGCTCGCTCCTGCGAAGAGCGTGAGCGTCACCGGAGCGGGGCTCGGCCAGACGACTGGCCAGTAGGCCGTCGAAAGCGCGATGCGGATGCGATGCCCAACGGCGAAGCGATGGCCGGTCTCGGCCAGCGTGAGCCGCACGCGCGTGCGCTGACCGGGGGCCATCGGGGTCGGCGCTGAATCGCTGTTGCGATGCGTGAGATTGAGGATGCCGAGCGCCACCCGCAGTGAGGTGCCGTCCGGCGCGACGTCGTTCAGCCGCGCCGCGAGGAGCGCCAGGGGCCGGTCGGTCGCCAGCTCCAGTTCGAGGGTGGCGGAGCCGAGGATCGCTACATCAGATATCAGCGGCAGTGTGTCGAAGGTGAGGGACTTGCCGTCGTCGGGCCGCTGATCGAGCGGGGCTTCACCAAGAGCGCCCTGACTCAACCACTCCGGCGCGCAGAGACCGATCGTCTGCACGCTCCGATGCCGTAGCGCGAGCGGCGGACCATCCGTCTCGCCGAGCCCGTCAGCATTCAGGTGCAGGACGCGCGAAGAGATGCGTGGTGAGGGCCACGTGCGCTCGGCCGCCCAGCGGCCAGTCTGGTCGACATGGATCGGTCCCGGTGCGTGCCAATCCGCGATCCACGCGCGGAACATCGGCACGTCGTCATACTCCCGGGTGCCCTTGCACACGCTGTCGAGAAAGCGCCGGCACTCCTGCAAGAAGCCGATCGCAGGTCCCGGAATGCCTTCGTGCGGATAGTGATGCCCCCACGGTCCGACGAGGCCCCATCGGGGACAGGACAGCCCGGCGAGCAGCCGAGGCACCGAGCGCGAGATATAGTCGGCCCACCCCCCGACCGCGAAGACAGCGCATGTGATCGTGGCGTAATCGTCGGAGATCGAGTTTTCCTGCCAGAACCCGTCCCGCCGCTGATGCGCGAGCCATTCGATCAGCCACGGCTCCGCCGCCGCCAGCCGCTCGTGCCACATGCGTTCCCAATCCCGCCCGCTGATCGCGGGATCGGGCGGGCGCATGTTGAACACCTGCATGATGTCCGTCCACCAGAGCGTCTGGCTGAGGACGGCGCCCCCGGTGTAGTGCAGCGACTGGTCGTAGCGATCGTCACCGCCGCAAACCGGGATGATCGCCTTCAGCGCCGGCGGGCGGCACATCGCGACGTGCAGCGCGGCATAGGCGCCCCAAGACTTTCCGAGCATCGCCACGCCGCCGTCGCACCAGTCCTGTGCGGCGACCCAGGCGATCATCTCGAGAGCATCCTCGCGTTCCTGCTTCTGGAATTCCTGCCGCAGGATGCCGTCGGAATCGCCCGAGCCGTGCATGTCGACGCGGAGGCAGGCGTAGCCGTGCACTGCGAGCCAGGGGTGGATGAACTCGTCGCGCGCGCGTGTCTGATCGCGCTTGCGATACGGCACGTACTCCACGACGGCGGGCACGGGAAGCGCGCGCGCGTCTGGCGGCAGCCACAGGCGCGCGGCCAACCGCCGGCCGTCGGCGAGCGGGATCCAGATATTCTCGTGAACGTCGAGTTCGGCGTATGACGGCGCGTCGTGGTCCATCGATCGCGTCAGTCCGCGTAATCCGGCTCTTCGCGATCGAGGATGCGTCGCCAGGCATCCAGATAGAGCCGGCCGTCGACCTTTTCGCTCCACACGCCGCGATGGTTCCACCGCAGATGATCCGGCTGCTGCCGCAGCTTCGCGCCGGTCCACATCGCGTGAAGCTGCACGCCGCATGCATGCTCGACCGTGACCAGCTCACTGAATGCGTCATGAACGGTCGGACCTACGACAAGGACGCCGTGATTGGCCATCACGAGAATCGTCTTGTCGCCGATCACGTCGGCGAGACGGTAGCCCTCCGCCAGCTCGGAGGCGGGGCCCGTCGCGGCATCGTCGTAGGCGACGCGATCGTTCACGATCAGGTTGTCGTGGTGCGCGAGCGCGAGACGGCCATCCTCGATGATGGAGAGAGCCGTCAGGTTCGGCGGGTGCACATGCAGCACGCATCTCGCCGCGGGGTGCCGGTCATGGATCGGCGCGTGGATGTGATACGTCACCGCGCGAACCTCGCGGCCGCCCGAATGAACCGTGCCCGCGAAGTCGACGACGAGCAGATTGCTCGCGGTGATCTCCTGGAACAGCAATCCGCGTGCATTGACGAGAAACCGGTCCTTGCTGCCTGGCATCATGAGGCTGAAGTGATTGCCGATGCCGACATTCAGCTTGAACCGCGCGGAGAGGCGAAACGTGGCCGCGAGATCCTGCCGCAGCGCGTGCTCTTCGTCGGCCGCGACCGGTGGGTTCGAGAGATCGTTCATGCTGCCACCATCCTGCTGTCGTGGTTTCCGCCCGGCCGACGGAGGAATGCGCCGCCGTGCTGGCCGGCCAGTATGTCGTCGCGCGTCGACAGAATTCTCTTGACGACGACGTGGTGCATCCCCTGCGCCAGCCGGTTCGGCTTTACCGCGCCGCTCTCTTGGAGCTGGAGCGCGAGGCAAAGGTTACGCGCATGAACGCTACAGCGACAACCATACGCATTATCCCTGGGGTCGCATGGCCAATCAGCGCTTGACGGCGCGGCCATGAATCCCCGTCCATAGGGCCGAACAACGGAAGCGGGCCTCGTCGAGTGAACTGCCCGTTCTGCGCCGAAGAGATCAAGGACGAGGCGTTGGTCTGCAAGCATTGCGGCCGCGATCTGTGGATCGTGCGCCCGTTCCTTGCCGAGTTGCGGCTTCAGGCGGATGCAATCACGGCGCTCAAGGCTGATATCGCGCTACTCCGCGACAATGTCGGACGCGCTGCGCCGCCCGAACGGGCCGATCCGTTGGTGCCTGTCATGCCATCCGCGGCTGCCGCCGGCTTGCCTGAGCCTGCGCGGGAGCCTGTGCGCGCGTCGGCGGTGGCCGGCGCGCTCGCGATGGCCTTCGTGCTGCTGATGCTAGCGCACTATCTGATCGTCTGGCAGCTCGACCTCGACTCTCGCTGGCTGTTGCTCCCCACCCTCGTCCTGCCGGCACTGGCCGCGCTCTCATCGCGCTCGGTTGCAAGGCTGCCGCCATGGTTGCTTGCCGTCCTGGCGCTGTTCCTGGCGGCGGTGAGTGTCGCCGCGATGACGCTTGTCGCCGACTCGGGTAATATCGCCGCGGCCGTGCCGAATGGCCGGGAGGAGTGGATCAACAATATCGGCTGGATGCTCAGCGTCGCGCTCAGCTTCGTGACTGGCGCGCTGATCAGGCGCGTCGGGGGCGGCCGCCGAGGGCTTCGTGCCGTCGAGCAAGCAGGGTTCCTGCTGACCGAGCAGGGGATCACGCAGGTGGAAACGTCGCTCGGGCGGATCAAGCGGCTGATCGAGCTTTCCTCGCCGATCGTCACCGCGGCCGGGGCGGCCTTCACCGGCGCGAAGGGCTTGCTGAAGTAACGAGCGCGGCTGTGACTGCCTTCCGCCCGCCGGCATCCCCGATCAGCGCCATCGGCGCCCAGAAGAAGGGATGCGCTACTTCGGCCGGGAGCCCGTCGCGGCCGGCCCCGTCGATCATCGCGAGTTGCGCCGACCGCAGAGCGTCCGCCAGCCCTTGTTGGCCACGCACTGGGCACTGAAGCGTGCCGGTGACGATGCGGGCGGCGGCGGCGTCGTTCAGTGCCCAGTGCGTGGCCAACAGCGCGCGCGAGCCCGCGAAGAAGAAGGCGCGGGCGAGCGCGGAAAGGCTCTCCCCGGCGAGCGCCCCGCCGCGGCCGCCGGAATTGCAGGCGGACAGGATGACGGCGTCGGCGTCCAGGTCCATCGCCAACGCGTCGTCGGCTCGCAGCATCGCCCCGTCCGCGGACTTGGCACCGGGGGGTGCAGAGGTGACGATCACCGGCTGCGGCTGGCAGGCGAGTTCCGCAGGCAGCAGCGCGTGCGTCGAAAAATGCACGACTCGATACGGTTTCAGCGACGTCTTGCGAACCGCGTCCGCCGTGAAGCCGGCGCCGAGCCGTTCGTCCGCCGCTCCCGCTCCCATGATCGCCCGCGACTGATCCAGCTCCGCGCGGGAGAATGGCAGCGGTGGGAGGGATGCGAACGCCTTGGCACTCTCGCCGCAAACTTGGCCGGGGAAGCTGCGCTCGGCCTCTGCCAGCGTGACCGGGCGGAAGTCGCCGAAGCCGAACCAGGGCCGGCTGGCCCGCGATCCCCCGGCAGCGCGGCGCAGGTCGACGAAACTGGCAGCGGAGGGGACGTGGGCGACGCTCATCTCACGAATGAGAAACGGGGTCGTGCCTGCGGCGTCGGCCGTTGTCGGGAGCAGCGCGAAGGGAAGCGAGAGGAGCGGCCCGGACGGAATGACGATCAGCGCGTTCGCCTGCGCGAGCGCCGGTGCCACCGTGCCGAGCGTCGCCGTATAGATCGTGCGCGCCGCATCCGCCGCGAACGGAGGTACGGCGCCGTTCGTACCCCGCTGCAGGGTCGCGCGGACCCGTACGACAAGGCGGTTCATGGCCCCCAGCCCGGTCGCCGCCTCGCCGAGCGTGATCTGCCCGTCCTGCAGCAGCAACGTCCAGGTCTCGTGCGTGCCGACCGTGATCTGCGCCAGCGCCTCGCCGGGACGCAGCAGCGCGAGCACGTCGCGGGCGGCGCTTTGCTGCTGGACGAGTTGCCCGTAGGCCGGGGCCGCCTCCTGCACAGCCGCGTCGCTGTCGCGGAGGCCGTTCGCCGCCGCTGCGATCTGCGCGTCGACGGTCGCGAGATCCGTGTGCGGGCCGTCGTAGGGGAGCCCGCCGGGCGCACTGGCGGCGGCGAGCTCGTCGCGGGTGCGATAGAGCGTGTCCAGCGTCGACGCGGCGTCTTGACGTCGGCGAATAGCGGAAGCGACGCGCGGGTCGCGGGCGTTCTCGGAAAGCCGTACCCCCGCCTGCGCGATCAGCTCCGAGGTGATGCTGGCCTGGCCGAGCTCGGCGCTCTCGAACATCTCGGCCAGCAGAGCCTGTTGCTGCGACGGGTCCGCGGCGGCGCGGTCGACAAAGGCGGCGAGACAGGGCTCTAGCAGACGTGGGTCCACGCCGATCTTGAGGTCGCGCAGCACGCCGGTTGCGGCGCGGCATTGGATCAGCGCCGCCGCCGGGTCGTCGCTCTGCATGGCGGAGCCAGCGCGCAATAGGGCGGTCTCGGCCGCCGGGCGGGTCAGCGGCAGGGACCGCCGGAAGTTCACGGCGGCGGTCTTCAGCCCTGCCGAGGCGCCGGCCACGTCCTGGCGGTCTCCGGCCAGCGTGCCGGAGGTGCGGAACAGCCGTGCGCCGAGGACCGGCTGGATCAGTGCATTGGCGCGCGCAAGCTGCTCCGACTGTGCGAGCGCCTGCTTGGCCTCGTCCGTCTCCCCGAGCTTTTGCAGTGCGATCGCTTCGTAGCGCCGAACGTCCACGAGCCCGAGCAGCGCCGACTGCGCCACCGGATCGGTCAGCACGCGCTGGCTCGGCAGGTTTCCAGTGTTACCCAGCCTGGCTGTCGGAGGGGCGGTCGCCTCGGGCGGGACGAGCCCGGCGTAGCCGCGGTCCGCATCGCGGAGACTCGCCAACCCCTTCTCGGCGTCGCCCTGGTTCAGCAGGTGCAGCGCTTGGTAATGCGCGAGCCGCGCCGATGCGGTCGGGTCGCCTCCCTGCGCGGCCATCGGCGCAGCTTGGGCAAACAGGGCATCGGCATCGGCAAAGCGACCCTGATCGGAGAGCTGCAGAGCGAGACCCATCAGCGGCACCGCGGTGTTCGGGTCGCCGGTCCCGAGCGCCTTCTGCTGCAGCCCCAGCGCCGCCCGATAGAGGGTCGCCGCCGACTCGAAATCCTCGGACAGGTTGGCGCGGATCGCGAGCGCCATGAGCCGATCGTATTCGGTGACGTCGCCAATGGCGAAAGCGCGTGCCGAAAGTTCCGCGGCGAGGGCGCGGAGCTCCGCCGAGGGCACGGGATCCGCCGCCTGTTGCGCGGGCACCTTGCCGGACATGACCGCGATGGTCCGGACGACGGCGGGCAGGGTCGGAGCGATCCCGTCGGCGAGATAGGCGCGGCCGTCGACGCTGGCGACGAGCGCAAGCTGCGGCCATCCGCCCACCCGCCGCGTGCAGCGCAGCAGCAGCGCCGACTGCGCGTAAGGAATTGACGCGGCGACCGGCGGGCTGCAGCTCAGACGCAAATCGACGCCGAGCCGCCAGTCGCTGGACGTCGCGAGCCCGTCGAGCTCGCCGGCGCCGGAATTCGGGCCGCGGCGGACCGTCGCGGCCGGCAGGTCGTTGTCGTTGCAATAGATCGCGTCTGTATCGGCAGTGATGCTGCGCGCGAGGCACCGTTCGCCGGTCGCGGTGGTGCCGAGATCGATGCCGGCCGTGACGGCGGCCCCGAGATAATCTTCCGGCGACGGTCGCGCGCAACAGGCAACCGCCAGCATCAGCAGTGGTGCGAGCAGCCGCCGCACGCTCAATAATCCGTACCGTCGACGTTCGGCGGCACCACATCGGGGCTGGAGACCCAACCGGGGGGCGTCGGGAATTTCGCGACCGGACGCAGACGCAGCGGCCAGTTGTCATCCCGAAGCGCCGGAGGCGTCGCGGAGCCCGGCAGCGCCGCGGAGCTCGGCAGCGTGGCCGAGTTCGGGAGCGTCGCGGAGTTCGGGAGGCTCGCGGAGTTGGGGAGGACCACGGAGTTCGGGAGGACCACGGAGTCCGGGAATACCGAGGACTCGGGGAGGATCGCCGAGTTCGGGAAGATCCCGGGACTGCCGGAGTTTGGGAGGATCCCGGAATTCGGGAGGGTTCCAGGGTTCGGGAAGACCGAGAAGGCGGGGAGGATCCCGTAGTCCGGGGAGATCACGTAGTCCGGAAGGATCGCGTCCGGCGGGATCACTTCGTAGATGATCTCGAGCTGGTCCGGATCGGCCAGCACTTGGATCTGCGGCGCCAAGAAGAGCCACGGGATGGTCGTGATGTTTGGGATGGTCGTGATGTTTGGGATGGTCGGGACGTTCGGGACGTTCGGGACGTTCGGGACGTTCGGGACGTTTGCGATTGCCGAACAGATGGCGGCGCCGATCGCGCAGCCGTTCACCGTGTAGTTGGGGTCGATCTGCGGCAAGATGCGACCCAGCGAGGCGGCCAAACCGCCGGAGACGCCTGCGATCGTGCCGAACAACCCCGCCGACCCGGCTTGGCCAAGCACGAGCAAACCGCCGACGTCGATTGTCCCGCCGGAGCGTCCTCCGGTGCCGGTATCGAGCACGAGCGTGACGAACGGCGCCTCAAGGCCCCCGAACGTCATCTGCCCGCCATCCGGCACGCCGATGCGCAGCGTCGCGGTCGCGCCGCCGAGCGGGACGACCGCGGCGCCGGGCGTGCTGACGAAGGACCCTCCTCCGCCGCGAGACGGAAGGACGACAAGATAACTGCCCGGATTGGCCTCCGTGGGCCCAGATTGCTGGGCGAGCGGAACGCCCAGGGTCGCGATCGTGCCGGCCAGCGTGATCGTGCCGAGTGCGCGGATGGCGACGTTCTGTGCGGAGAGTGGTCCGGCGATCGTCAGCGGCCCTAGGTCGTCAAGCACGAAGTCGCTGCCCGCGACCGAAAAATTGTCGATCGTGCCGATCGTCGCGGCATTCCCAAGATCGACCAGATGCAGCGCGCTGCCGCTCAATGTCGTCGCGGTCACCGCTCCAGAGTTGCTGATGATCGTGCCGGCGGCGTCCAGTTGCAGATTCGACGTGGTGATATCGCCGGCGAGCGTGAGATTGCCTGACGTGGCCAGCGTGATACCGCCCGGCGCGTTGAACGGGCCCAATGCGCCGATCGCGTTCGCGGGGTTGTCGAGGCGGACGGAGGACGCCGCACCGGCGAGCGAGCCGACGGTGATCGGCTGCTGCTGAGTGATAGGGCCGCCCGACCGAAGCTGGAGCGTCGTCACGGAGAACGGTGCGTCGAGGGCGATTGCAGCGTCTCCGCCGAGCCCGACAGTCGGGACGCTCAGCGTCGTCGAGGGCGCGATCGTAAGCGTGCCGCCGCTTGTCACGGCCAAGGACGGGGTGGCGACGCTGCCCGCGATGGTGATGTCGCTTGCGTTCACGATGGTGACCGGTCCGGATGCGCTAAGGCCTGTAATTGTCCCGATCTGGTTGCCCGCACCGAGCGCAATGCTTCCGATCGCGGTCAGCTGTGCGGTCAGAGCGCTGAGCGGCGCGTTGGGTGCTTGCGTAATGTCTCCCGCGACCGCGAGCGTCGCGGCGCTACCGGCATTCACGGGTCCGGCAAGCGCGAGACCGAAGCGGTCGTCGATGGTGACGCCACCCGGCGCGGTAAACGGGCCGAGCGCCGAAATCTCGTTGCCGTTAGCGTTGCCGAGGCTGAGGCTAGCCGCGGCTCCGGTCACGGTGCCGGCGCGGACGTATCCGTTCGGCTCCGAGACGGCTCCCGTGACGTCGAGCGCGAGCGGGGGTGATGCAGCGCTTCCGGCGGGAGGGATGGATATGATCTGACCGAAAGCGGCAGCGCCGCCGACCGTCAGGTCGCCGGCGACGGCAAGCGCCACACCGCCGGTCGAAGAGTCGATGAGCGTGCCAGCGACGACGAGGGGTTGCGCATTGTTGATCGTAAGACCACCGGAGACGAGAAAGTTGCCGATCGCGCCGATACGGTTCGGACCGCCGAGTTGCGCGGAGGCGAGGCCGCCCGCGAGCAAATAGGTGTCCGTGCCGGAATCGTACTGGAAGCTTCCGGTCGTCGAAAGCGTTTGCGCCGTTAGCGCGACACCGCCCGACTGCGCTACGGTGCCTTCCGGCGTCGGAAGGGTGACGCCGAGCATAATTGATTGCGTGTTCACGTCACCAACGTTGGCGTCAAGCGCGATGGTGCCGAGCGATCCGAGAGCGATCCTGGGGGCCGCGAAAGCGGCGTTCACCGCGAGACCGGTGTCGCCTGTCAGTGTGATCTGTCCCGCGGAGAGCGTCGCGCCAGGCTGCACCGTCAGTTGCCCGCCGCTCGTCACATCGATACTTTGCGCCGCGATCGGGCCGAGCAGCTGCAGATCCTTTGCGCTCTCGAATACGAAAGAGCCGTTGGCGGCTGTATTGCCGGAGCCCGCCGCGAGAATGCTGACTCCGTTCGGGTTGCCGAGGTTGATGGAGCCGCCTGCATTGGCGCCAAACACGTTCACGCTAAAGGAACCGGTCTGCGTGATGCTGCCGGAATTGATGATCTGCAACGCGTTCGTGGTGGCGCCGAAATCGTAGGAGCCGATGACCACGTCGCCGGCGGTGGTCGTCCCGCTGACCGACCCGATGCGCAGATAGGGGGTCGTGATGACGCCGAGATCGCCCGCCGCGAGCGTCAGGCCGCCAGGTGTGGCGATGCCGACCGCAAGGCCGGGGGTCGCGGGCGCAAGCTCCACGTTGGGGGCCGAGATCGACCAGTCCGCGAGCGACATGGCATCGGCGG
>DATAPS010000182.1:0-2753 GCA_036265085.1 Acetobacteraceae bacterium
ATCAGCGTGATCGACCCCGCAACCGACCGTTCAACGAACGGAAGCGCCGCCTCCACCACCGCGACGGTCCCGAGCAGATCGACCTCGACGCTGTTGCGCCAGGTCGCCTCGTCGTTGCGCGTCCCGAGCGCGCTGACATTAGAGATGAACACGTCGATCCCGACGAGCTGCCCCGCCATCTCGGCGACCCATGCCCGGGCCGCACCGGCGTCGGCGATATCGAGCGCCGCCCCCGCCGCGTTCACGCCCGCACGGCGGAAGGCTTCGACCGCCTTCGCCACCTGCTCCGAATCGCGCGCACAGAGACCGACATTGGCGCCCTCGCGCACGAAGCCCTCGGCGATGGCGCGCCCGATCCCTCTCGTCGCGCCGGTGATGACGACGTTGCGCCCTCGCAGTCCTAGCTCCATCCGCTTCCTCCGTCCCCACTGTGCCGCGAGTGTGATCGGCCCGGCGCGCGATGCAACCGGGCATTGACGTCCCGTCCGACGCAGTTTCTGATCTGGCGATCCAAACGGCGCGAGACCCGGCTGATGGCGGACACGGTCGAGAAGCGGCTGCTCCGGCTCGAGGACATCGAGGCGATCAAGGAACTCAAAGCGCGCGCCGGGAAGATCGCGGACTCGAAATACACCGCCGATCACCGCAAGAAGCCGCAGGACGAGGTCGACGAGATCGCGTGGCAGCAGGCGCGCCTGTTCGCGCCGGATGGCTACATCTATCTCGGACCCGACAAGGTCGCCCGCGGCCATCGGGCGCTGTTCGAGAATTTCCGCTTCCGCCCGTGGCGCTTCGCGCTACACATGTACTACCGCCCGAATATCACCTGGGAGGGTGAGATCGCGAGCGGCCACTGGGTCTTCTGGTGCCTCGCGACCGACGAGACGACGGATGCGCCGCTGCACATCGCGGGATATATCGAGGACGAATACGTCAAGCTGGAGGGCACGTGGTTTTTCCGGACCACGCGGCTGCTCGCGCGCTTTAACACCGGGTTCGGGCATCCCTGGACGAACGCCGAAGGTGCCGTTCTGTAATTGGGAACCGAGGAGGCGCGCTGTGAAGAAGACCTGGATCGTCGCGGCCCTGTTCGCATGGACGCTCGCCTCTCCCGCGCTTGCGCAGAAATCGGCTGACGCGCTGCGCTGGGTCAGCGCCTATCCGATCGACTCGCTCGACCCCTACTACAACATCTCGCGCGAGATCGTCGTCATCACGCAGCAGGAGGTGTGGGACACGCTCGTCTATCACGACCCGGGTAGCACCGAATACAAGCCGCTGCTCGCGACATCGTGGCGCTGGCTCGATCCGACGACGCTGGAATTCGTGCTCCGTGACGACGTCAAGTTCCAGGACGGCAAGCCGCTCGCGGCCGCCGACGCCGTCTACACCTTCAACTACATCGCCGACGCCGCCCACAAGATCCCGATGCAGCAGAACGTGAGCTGGATCAAAGGCGCCGAGCAGACCGGGCCGAACACGTTCCGCCTCATGCTGAAAGGCCCGTTCCCGCCCGCGCTCGAATTCCTCTCGTCGCTGCTGCCCGTTCTGCCGGAGAATTTCTACGGCGCCGACGGCAAGCCTCCGCCAGTGGGCAAGGCGTACGGCACAGGACCCTACCGTATCACCGCGTTCAACCCCGGCGTGTCGATGGACGTCGAGGCGACGGGCAGCACGGTCCCGGGAAGTCCGAAGGCCAATCCGGGGATCAAGCGGCTCGACTATCGCCGCATCCCCGATGAGTCCACGCAGATCGCGGAACTCTTGAGCGGCGGTGCGGACTGGATCTGGAACGTCCCGAGCGATCAGGCGCCGCGGCTCGCGCAGGCGAAGGGCGTCACCGTCAAGAGCGTCGAGACGATGCGCCTCAGCTTCATCCAGTTCAATCTTCGCGACATGCAAGGCGGCAACCCGCTGCAGAACGTTAAGGTGCGGCAAGCGGTCGCCCACGCCATCGACCGCGCCGGCATCGTCAAGAACATGATCGGCTACGGCGCCCGCGTGCCGCACGCCTTCTGCTACGTCTCGCAATTCGGCTGCGAACAGGACGTCACGCAATACGTCTACGACCCGGCCGAGGCGAAGAAGCTGCTCGCCGAGGCGGCGTTCCGGCCCGGCACGCCGCTCGAGTTGCAGGCGTTCCGCAACCGCGACTGGACCGACGCAGTCGGCGGTCAGCTCGCGGATGTCGGCATCAAGCCGACGCTCGACTTCATTCCCTATGCGGCCGCGCAGCAGAAGCTCGCCCGCCACGAGATGCAGATGTATCTGCAGGACAACGGCTGGTTCTCGATCAACGACGTCTACGCCGTGGTCAATTTCTACTTCAACGGCGACGCCTATGATTCCACGCAGGACAAGACCTTGAGCGACTGGGTTCACCAGGCCGCAACGACGAACGATCCGGCCGTCCGCAAGGACCTCTACAGCCGAATCCTCAAGCGCATCGCCGACCAGATGTATATCCTGCCGATGTGGTCACACCCGAACATCCACGCCTTCAGCAGCGACCTCGACCTCACGCCGTACTCGGACGAGAACCCGCGCTTCTATCTCGCCCACTGGAAGAAGTAGTCCGCCTGCACCGACGGGATGCTTGGGTACGCGCTACGCCGCCTATTGCTCGGCGCGGCGATCCTGCTGTTCATCTCGGCGGTGGTGTTCGCGCTGACGAATGTCGCGATCGATCCCGCGGTCACGCTGGCAGGCGAAGGCGCGACCGCCGCCGACGTCACCGCCGTCCGCAAGCAATA
>DATAPS010000183.1:0-5889 GCA_036265085.1 Acetobacteraceae bacterium
CCAATCCGGCACGATCTTTACGGCGACCCGGAAGCTCCCCGCGGTGCATATCGCCCTTCGGAGGGCGCGCTATGGGAGATCCCGATGACCACGGTACGCCTGTTCGGGCGGAACTATCCCTGTGCCGGCGGCGGCTACTTCCGGCTCATGCCATATGCGCTGTTCCGCGCCGGCCTGCGCCGCTTCCATCGCATCGACCGGCTTCCCGGGATGTTCTACTTCCATCCCTGGGAAATCGATCCGGGGCAGCCCCGGATTCCCGGCGCAAGCGCACGTGCGCGCATTCGGCACTATCTGAACCTCGCCGCCATGAGCGGCCGGCTCCAGCATCTGCTGCGCGACTTCACCTGGGGTCGCGTGGACCAAGTCTTCGGACATCTTCTTACGGCCTGACGCGAAGGCCGGCCCAAGGGCGGAGAGCAGCGTGACGTTCGCATGCAAGGAACTCGGCGACGCGCAAGCCGCCGCCTGGGATCGTTTCGTCGAGGCGACGCCGGCCGCGACGTTTTTTCATCGCGCGGGCTGGCGCACGATCATCGCCCGCGCATTCGGCCATACGCCACGCTTCCTCTACGCGGAGCGCGACGGCGCGATCACCGGCATTCTCCCGCTTGCGCATATGAAGACGCGCCTGTTCGGCAATGCGCTCGTATCGCTCCCGTTCTGCGTCTATGGGGGACCGATCGCCGTCGACGCCGAGAGCGCCGAGGCCCTCGACGCACGTGCCCGGGCGCTGATGACGGAGGCGCGCGCGTCGGTGCTCGAGTTGCGCGTCCGCGATCCGGCTGCGTCGCTTCCGGGCGACGGTAACTGGGAAACTCGCGGTGACGGGCTTTACGCGACGTTCCGCAAGCCGTTCACGGCCAGCGACGACGCGAATTTGAAGGCTATCCCCCGCAAGCAGCGGGCCATGGTCCGCAAAGGGATCGACCGCGGACTGACATCAACACTCGATCAGGATGTCGACCGGCTCCACGCGATCTATGCGGAAAGCGTCCGCAATCTCGGGACACCTGTGTTCGCTCGCTCCTATTTCCGGGCGCTCGGCGACGTCTTCCGCGATTGCATGGACGTCGTCACGGTCAACGACGGCGGTACGGCGATCGCAGCCGTGATGAACTTCTACTTCCGCGACGAGGTCCTGCCTTACTATGGGGGCGGCACGCGCGCGGCGCGCGACGCCTACGCCAATGACTTCATGTACTGGGAGGTGATGCGCCGCAGCGCCGCCCGCGGTCTTCGTCTGTTCGACTTCGGGCGCAGCAAAGTCGGCACCGGGGCATTCGCCTTCAAGAAGAACTGGGGCTTCGAGCCGCAGCCGCTCACCTACCGATATCATCTCCGGCCCGGCGCGGAGATTCCCGACCACAATCCGCTCAATCCGAAATACCGCCTGTTCATCGCCGCCTGGAAACGACTCCCAGTCCCGGTGGCTAATCTGCTCGGGCCGCATATCGTCCGCGGCATCGGCTGATGCCGACGGACGGCTCGCTGCTCTTCCTATGTCATCGGATCCCGTATCCGCCCATCAAGGGCGACAAGATCCGTGCGTGGCACTTCCTCGAGCATCTCGCGAGCCGGTTCGATGTGCATCTGGGCTGCTTCATCGACGATCCGGCGGATTGGGCGCATGTTCCGGTTCTGGAGAAGCTTTGCGCGCGCGTGCTCTGCGTGCCGCTCGACAAGCGGCGGCAGAAGCTCCGCTCGTTGCTTCGGCTCCGTCCGGGACGTCCGTTGACGCTCGACTACTTCGGCAATCGGCGTCTTTCGGACTGGGCGGAAGAAACGCTTGCTCAACAAAATGTCACGCGCATATTCGTGTTCTGCTCGGCGATGGCGGAGTATGTGATGCACGCTGACACCGCACGCCGCGTGCTGGATATGGTCGACATCGATTCGGAGAAGTTCGCCGAATATGCCAAGCGAACGAGTTGGCCCATGCGCGGGCTCTGGGCACGGGAGGGACGTACTCTGCTCGCCTTCGAGCGCCGCGCCGCCGCCGCTTTCGACCGTACGCTGCTCGTGACCGCCGCCGAGGCCGCGCGCTTCGCTTGCCTGTCGCCCGAAACGCGCAACCGAGTGGGGTTCATCGAGAACGGTGTCGATCTCCAGCACTTCTCGCCCGAGCATGCGTTTCCGTGTCCGTTCAGTGATCGGGGTCCGCATCTCGTCTTCACCGGCACCATGGATTATTGGCCCAATTCGGATGCCGTGGGCTGGTTCGCGCGGGAGGTGCTTCCGCTCGTGCGCACCGCCTCGCCCGACGTGCGGTTTACCATCGTCGGCGCGAACCCGACCCCCGAGGTGCTCGCTCTGAAAGGCGAGGCGGTGACGGTCACCGGATCGGTCGACGATGTGCGGCCCTATCTCGCGCATTGCGCCGCGAGCGTTGCGCCGCTGCGCATCGCGCGAGGGGTCCAGAACAAGGTGCTGGAGGCAATGGCGATGGGTCGCATCGTGGTCGCGAGCGCCGATGCATTCGAAGGCGTCCGGGCGAACCCCGGGCGCGATCTGCTGGTCGTTGACAGCGCTCGCGCGATGGCCGACGCGATCCTGGACGTGCTGGCGGGCCGGCATTCCGGGATGGGGGCGGCGGCACGCCGCGCGATGGAGATAGGATATGACTGGCGGCGGAGCCTTGACGCGCTCGACGAAGCGATCGGCGCCACGAGTGCCTGCCTGACCGGTCCACAGGAAGCGCTGGCATGAGCAGCACAAGTACCGCCACGACGCGGCCGGCGCTTCGCAGCCTGCTCCCCGCCCGGGGTCCGGCCGCCGCGCTCGCGCTCGGTCTGCTCGTGTTCGCACTCGCCTTCGCGCCCGAGATCGGGGCCGCGGTCCATGTCTGGGAGGGCTCGACCGCCTACGGGCATTGCTTCCTCGTGCTGCCGATCGCGCTCTATCTCGGATGGGAGCGCCGGGAACGGATCGCGGCGACCCCGATCGCGCCGCTGCCCGCGGCGATGCTCTTGGCGCTTCCGGTGGGGCTGGTCTGGTTCCTGGCGGAGCGGCTCGGCATCATGGAAGGGCGGCAGCTCGCCGCGATGGCACTGTTGCAGTTGCTCTTTCTCGCGGTGCTCGGCTGGCGGATGTGGTGGGCGATGTCAGTCCCGCTGCTCTACCTGTTCTTCCTCGTTCCGTTCGGCGCCTTCGTCACTCCCTACCTCCAAAACTTCACGGCCGACTTCGTCCGCGTCGGGCTCGACGTGCTCGGGATCCCGGCATACGTCGACAGCTTCCGGATCGATATCCCAGAGGGCAGCTTCGTGGTCGCGGAGGCTTGCGCTGGTCTCCGGTTCCTCATCGCATCGATCGCGTTCGGGGTGCTCTACGCGTTCATCATCTATCGGAGCCCGTCGCGGCGGATCGCGTTCATCGGCGTCTCGATTCTCCTGCCGATCGTGGCGAACGGCTTCCGTGCGCTGGGGATCGTCGTGCTCGGGCACATGCTCGGCAGCGCCGAGGCGGCGGCCACCGACCACGTCCTCTATGGCTGGATCTTCTTCTCGATCGTCATCCTGCTGCTGATCGCCGCCGGCATGCCGTTCCGGGAGGATGTTGGTGTGGGCCCAGTCGTCACGCCGCTCGCGCCAGCCGATCGCCGGCTGCCGTCTTCGGGACGCCTCGTCGGGGTCGCGATCTGCGCCGCCCTCCTCGCGGCGCTCGGACCCCTGACCGCTCGGGCGCTCGATAGGTCGGTCGGCACGGCTCCCGATATCACGTGGCCGACACTGGCGCTTCCCGAGGGCTGCGAAGCGGCGCCGCCCGCACCGGTGCCCTCGCTTGACGGCGGAGCACCGGGTGAGCGCGCGATGACGCAACACGTCACCTGCGGGCCCGATGTCCTGACCGTCACGTTGGCGACCCTGCCGCCGCGCAGCAACCCGAGCGAGCTCGCCCTGGCGCAACGCCATGTCGATGGCGAGGACGTCGCCGAGGACGCGACCTTGCGGCCCCTGTCGCTGCCGGGGATCACGCCCGCGACCTGGCGGCTCGTCTCGACGCAGAACCCGGCGCTGGTGACCGCCCTCACCTTCTGGATCGACGGCAAGCCGGCCCAGGCGGGCCTCGCCGGCCGGGCGACGCAGGCACTGGCCAGCATCCGCGGCACGGCGAGCGCGCCGGTGCTCATGGCAGTTGGCATGAAATTCGACACGCGTGACATCCCGGACGAGACGGGTGCGGCCGCCGTCGACGCGATCACCCGCTACCTCGCCGTCCAGACCGGTTTGCCGCAAGCCATTTCCGGCATCGCCACGCCCCGCTAGTCCCCGAGCCGTTGCGTGGGCAAAGCGTCGGCGCGATACCGCGGAAAGGCGGCGCGTCCATGCGCGCCCGATCGTTGGGAGGGCGCGGCATGCGCATCGCTGAAGCAAAAGTCACCCCGATCGCCTTCCGCGATCCGCCGCTGCTCAACGTGGGCGGTGTGCACCAGCCCTTTGCGCTGCGCAGCATCGTCGAGGTCACGACCGACGACGGCATCGTCGGCCTCGGCGAGAGCTACGGCACGTCCGACATCTTGGACGCGCTGGGCCGCGTCGCGCCGGCCCTCGCCGGCCTGCCGCTGCACGACACCAATGCGATCATTCGGCGCACCGCCGAAGTCCTCGGTGAAACCCCGGACAGCCGCGCGCCCTATGGCCCGCGGCGAATGGCCAACACTTATGGCGCCTTTGAGGTCGCGATCCTCGACGCCCAGGCCCGCCATGCCGGCCTGCCGCTGCACGCCCATCTGGGCGGTGCCGTCCGCGACGGGGTCCCCTACTCCGCCTATCTCTTCTACAAGTTCGCCCGTCACGCCGATCCGTCCGAACCCGCGGACGATTGGGGCGAGGTCGTCAGGCACGATCAGATGGTTGGCGAAGCCGGCCGCATGGTGCGCGACTACGGCTTCACGTCACTCAAGCTGAAGGCCGGCGTGTTCGAGCCCGAGTTCGAGATCGAAACGCTCCGCGCGCTCCGCCGCGCATTCCCCGATCACCCGCTGCGCATCGACCCGAATGCGGGGTGGAGCGTCGCCACCACGCTGCGCGTCCTCCCCTCGCTCGAAGGCCTGCTCGAATATCTCGAGGACCCGACCGAACCACTGGAGGCGATGGCGGAGGTCGCTCGTCACGCGAAGATGCCGCTCGCGACCAACATGGTGACGACGCAATTCTCCCATTTGCCCGACACGATCCGCCTCGGCGCGGTTCAGGTCGTGCTCTCCGACCACCACTTTTGGGGCGGCTTTCGCGCCACCCAGGAACTCGCCGAGATCTGCCGGATCTGGGGCCTCGGCGTGTCCATGCATTCGAACTCGCATCTCGGCATTTCGCTGGCCGCCATGACCCAGGTCGCCGCCACGATCCCGAATCTCGGCTATGCCTGCGACACCCACTACCCCTGGCAGACCGAAGAGGTGATCGCCGAGGGTAAGCTGCGCTTCGAGAACGGCAGCCTGAAGTTGCCCTCCGGCCCGGGGCTCGGCGTCACGCTCGATCGCACGGCGCTCGCGCGGCTGCACCGAAATTATCTGGACTGCGGCATCCTCACCCGCGACGACGGATCCGAGATGCGCAGGCATCAGCCGGATTGGAAAGGCGGTCGCCCCCGGTTCTGACCAGCCTCTCGACCGATCAGCGCGAGCTTTCTAGTCTGGCGCCGAGACGATGAGGCGGGAGACGTGCGTGGCGCGCAGAAAGCTTATCCTCGACGTCGACACCGGGACCGACGACGCGGTCGCGATCATGCTCGCGACACTTCACCCGGCGCTCGACCTGATCGGCGTGACAACGGTGAACGGCAATGTGGAGGTGCAGTACTGCACCGACAACTCGCTGCGTACGCTCGACTTCATCGGCCGCGGCGACGTCCCCGTGTTCGAGGGCCTCAATCGTCCGATCGCGC